>JAPKMS010000421.1 GCA_026645775.1 Anaerolineae bacterium | reverse complement strand
GGTGACGCGACACGTTCGACCGCTCAGGAGGCTTCAATCGAACGATCCGACTCGCGGATACTGAAACTGGTTGTAGTTGCCCTGGGTGCCGACAGTGTGCATGGCTTCAATCGAACGATCCGACTCGCGGATACTGAAACAAACAGGCCGCACGTGCCCGGAAGCGCCCGCATAGGCTTCAATCGAACGATCCGACTCGCGGATACTGAAACTTAATGGCATCGCCGATGCGCTGGAATGTCGGTAGGGGCTTCAATCGAACGATCCGACTCGCGGATACTGAAACACCGCCAGGCCCGGCACCAGGCTGGCCGCCAGGTCGGCTTCAATCGAACGATCCGACTCGCGGATACTGAAACGCCGCTTGCAGCGCGAACGCCACCCGCCAGGGGACGCGGCTTCAATCGAACGATCCGACTCGCGGATACTGAAACGCCATATCAGGCAGGGCTGTCAAATGCCGCCCGCCAGTGTACCACCGATAGTCGGCCAATGTGTACCAGAAAAACGAGCGCACTCACTGCGAATCGTTAAGATGATGAGTGCAGGGTGATAGGCGCCTCCGGGTTTGTTGGCTGAAGCGCTGGCCGCGGATTCAGGGCAGAGAACCTGGGCAAGGAAGGATCCGGAGCTGCGGTGGCTGCATGTGGACGAGCGGTTTTGGCAGTTGGTGGGGAGGGAATGAGGTGATCGACGGCCCCTGAAGGTTTGCGAAACCCTTAGGGGCCGTCGATAGAATACGTGGTCCTCATATCCTCTCAATAATCCGGGGTCTGTGACCGAGCCACAGCCCTCAGATTATTGAGCAGATACGAAAGTCGGTTGTCGTCCTGTTTTTACGGCAGTTGCGAGGCGGGCAGGAAGTTCCACCCGAAATCGACCACGCTACGACACGAAATTCTTCGGGAAACTGATCGCTGATCCCCTTTTGCAAGCGTCGAAACAATCATACGATACGCAACTCGCCGGCCAAGCGCGCGTCGGTGGACGAGCCGCCGATCTGTACGCGCACCACGCCAGGGTCAACGACAAACTGTCGCGTGTCCTCGTCATAGGTTGCCAGTTGCTCCGCCGCGAGGGTAAAGGTGACCACCTGAGTCTCCCCCGGCGCCAGGTCGAGCCGCGCGACGCCGCGCAAATCTTTGCGCGGACGCGCCACGCGCGCATGCGGGTAGGATACGTACAACTGCGCGACCTCGGCGCCCGCGCGCGCGCCGATATTCGTAATCGCACACGTCACGGTGGCTTGCCCCAGCGCGCCCATGGTCCCCGGCGTGATCTGCAAATTCGCATATTCAAATTGCGTGTAACTCAAACCATGGCCGAACGGATACAAAGGCGCGCCGGTGAAATAGCGATAGGTGCGTCCCGCCAGCGCGTAGTCTCCAAAAGGCGGCAAATCGTCGACGGATTTGTAAAACGTTACCGGCAAGCGACCGCTGGGATTGCAATCGCCGAAGAGTACATCGGCGATTGCCGCGCCGCCCTCCTCGCCGGGATACCAGGCCTCCACGATGGCGGGCACGTGGGCATCCGCCCAGTCCACGGCCAGCGCACTGCCGTTCAGCAGCACCAGCACCACCGGCTTGCCCAGCGCGTGGATCGCTTCGAGCAACGCCTGCTGCGGCCGCGGCAGCGCGATGTCAGTGCGATCGCCGCCGGCAAAGCCCTCGACGCTCACCGGCATATCCTCGCCCTCCAGCGCCGGCGACAGGCCCAGCACCATGACCACGACTTCGGCTTTGCGGGCGATTTCCAGCGCAGGTGTAGCCCAGTCCTGGCCCGGCACGGCCCAGAGCAGTTGCACCTGCGGATCGCGGCCATCGTTGAGGTACTCCAGCCGCACGTCATACAGCCGGCCCGCCTCCAGTGTCACGGGTGCAGCGCGGGTGTCCGCCTCGTGCTCGTTGATCACCAGCGGCAGCAACTCCTGCCCGTCGAGGAGCAGGCGATAGCCGCTCGACCCGCGCACGCCCACCTGATAGGCGCCCGACACCGGCGGGATGAGCGCGCCGGTCCAGCGCACGGAGAAGGGCTGGGTCGTTGGCCCGCCCAGCGGCGACGCATCCCGCCACCCGAAGTCTACCAGCGGGTCCACGCGCACGAAGGCCGGTGCGCCGGAAAAGGTCACGTTCGGGAAGTAGGCGCCGACCAGGCCGCCCTGACCCCCCGCTGGAGCCAGTCCCCGCAGGCAGGCCGCGGGGACTGGCTCCAGCGGGGGCACGCCCGCCGCGATCTCGCAGCCGCGGGCGGTGTACACCGCGGTCGTCGGCGACACGGCCCGGCGGATGCCCGCCAGCGGCGTGACCGCTCGCGCGGGCGTGCCGTGGTAGTTGCCCAGCAGCACGGCCAGGTCGTCGGCATTCGGCCCGATGACAGCGATGGATTTGAGGTCCTTGGGCAGCGGCAACAGGCCTGTATTCTTGAGCAGCACGATGGCCTGCTGGCTGGCCCGCCGCGCCAGCGCCCGGTGTGCCGGCGCATCGTTAACCTCGAACGAGATGTGCGCATAGGGCACCAACTCGGCCGGGTCGAACATACCGAGGCGCACGCGTGCCGTGAACAGCCGCGCCAGAGAACGGTCGATGGTGGCCTCGTCGAGCAGGCCCTGGCGGACCGCGTCGAGCAGCGCCAGGTATGCGCAGCCGCACTCCAGGTCGCAGCCGGCGTGTACGGCCAGCGCCGCGGCTTCAGCCGGCGTCTTGACCGTGCCATGCCCGCCATAGAAATCGTTGATCGCCCAACAGTCGGAGACCACGTAGCCGTCGAAGCCCCACTCCTGGCGCAAGATCTTGTCCAGCAGCGTCGGGCTGCCGCAGCACGGCTCGCCGTTGGTACGATTGTACGCGCCCATCACCGAGACCGCGCCCCCCTCCACCACGCACGCCTCGAACGCCGGCAGGTACGTCTCCCGCAGGTCACGCTCGCTCACCCGCGCGTCGAAGTGATGGCGGTCGGACTCCGGCCCGCTGTGGACAGCGAAGTGCTTGGGCGTCGCCACCACCTTGAGGTAGCGCGGATCAGCCCCCTGCAGGCCCTTGACGAACGCCACCCCCAGCCGCCCCGACAGGTAAGGATCCTCGCCGTAGGTCTCCTGCCCGCGGCCCCAGCGCGGATCGCGGAAGATGTTGACGTTGGGCGACCAGAAGGTCAGGCCGGTATAGATCTGGCGCACGCCGCGGCGCACGAACTCGTGGTGCTTGGCCCGTGCCTCGTCGGAGATGACGTTTGCCACTGCCGCCAGCAGCCCCACGTCCCACGTCGCAGCCAGGCCGATGGCCTGGGGGAACACGGTGGCGATGCCGGCGCGCGCCACGCCGTGCAGGCACTCGTTCCACCAGTTGTACTCGGGGATGCCCAGCCGCTCGATGCCATCAGCGGGGTGCATCATCTGGGAGATCTTTTCTTCCAGCGTCAGCCGGGCCACCAAGTCGGCGACGCGATCTGCGCAGGGCAGCGCGGGATTCTGGAAAGGGAATCGATCGCTTTGAGCGTTCATCTGTCTCTCAACTTCCTCGGTGTTTCAGACGGGGCAGCGCCGATCCGACGCTGCCGGGGCTTCTGCGCATGACGTGGGCCACACGCTCGTGGGCGAGTAGTACTTCTCTTTGTGGAAGAGGATGTTGTCCGTCTCGAACCGCACGTCTTGCACCACGACGTCTTCGTGACAAAACGTAACCCGCCGCAAGCCACCGGCCTTTAGGCCGAGTGGATAGGCGGGGTACGTTTTGTCATCAGCATGATCCTGAAAACAACGGTGCCATCGGCCTTCGCCACCGGGCCGCGATTAGCCTAACACAGCCGACGAAGCCTTGTCTATGCGCTCCCGCATTGACAGGGTGTGCTGTGGGCAACACGGAGTACCCGGCGACCGACCTGGAAGCGCTGGCCCCGCGCCAGGTGGACAAGTTCTTTCCCGCGGAATGGCTGGGGCGCTTGTACGAGAGATTGCCGGGATTGCCGATGATTTATATGATACTATTGAAACATTGTGGATGAGCGGCTGGTTTCCCCACACGCGTGGGGGTGAACCGCCAGCCCACAGCGTCGGCCCGCGTGTACCGGCAGGCGCAGCGGCTTGGGGGACGCGGCGAAACGCGCTACAATGGAGCTGCCCTGTCATCGTCCTCTCTCCTGCACGCTGAGACCGCATACGACACGGCGATTTTACCTGGTCATGGAGGACCTTGAACATGGAAGCCCCTCAATTTTCCGATCTCAATCCTTCGCCGCGGGTGCTGCTCGGCCCGGGGCCGAGCATGGCGCCTTCGCGCGTGCTGGCCGCGCTGTCCGCGCCGCTGATCGGCCACCTGGATCCGGAATTCCTGGCCGTGATGAACCAGGTGCAGCAATTGCTGCGCTACGTCTTCCAAACACAGAACGAGCTGACCATCCCGATCTCGGGCACCGGCAGCGCCGGGATGGAAGCGGCGCTGGTCAACTTCATCGAACCGGGCGACAATGTCTTGATCGGCGTGAACGGCTATTTCGGCGAGCGGTTGTGCGATATGGCCGGCCGGATCGGCGCCCACGTGGATCGGCTGGAGCGGCCCTGGGGCGAGGTGTTCGATCCCGACGAGGTGAACGCCGCGCTGGCCCGCAAGCCGTACAAGCTGCTGGCCGTGGTACACGCCGAGACCTCAACCGGCGCGCTGCAGCCGCACGTGGCCGAGATCGCCCGCGCCGCGCACGCGCACGGTGCGCTGCTGGTGCTCGACACCGTCACCTCCCTCGGCGGTGTGCCGGTGGAAATCGACGCCTGGGACGTGGACATCGCCTACAGCGGCACGCAGAAGTGCCTCTCCTGCCCGCCCGGCCTGGCGCCGATCACCGTGGGGCCGCGGGCGCGCGCGGTCATGCATCGGCGCGCCACCCAGGTCCCGAACTGGTACCTGGACCTGTCCAACGTCGAGAAGTATTGGGGCCAGGAACGCACCTATCACCACACCGCACCCATCAGCATGAACTACGCGCTGCGCGAGGCGCTGCGGCTGGTGGCCGAAGAAGGGCTGCCGGCCCGCTTCGCGCGCCATCGCGCCAACGCCGAGCTGCTCTGGGCCGGGTTGGAAGAGCTGGACCTGCCGCCTTTCGTGCCGCTGGCCCATCGCAATCCAACGCTGACCACCTGCCGGCTCAGACCCGGCCTCGATGACGTGGCGGTGCGCCAGGGACTGCTGAACGACTACAACATCGAGATTTCCGGCGGCTTCGGCCCGCTCAAGGGCAAGATCTGGCGCATCGGCCTGATGGGCCACAGCAGCCGGCGCGAAAACGTGGCCTCCCTGTTGACCGCAGTGCGGACAATCACGTTATCCGCTTGAAGGCAGCACAAGATTAAGGGTTGGGGCGGAGGAATGAACGATAGCACCCTGCAACCGGCGGCCGACCGGCTGGCGCTGGCTCAGCGGATCGCGGACGAGTACGCCGCGTTTCCGCAGGTGGAGGCGGTGACGCTGGCCGGCTCACAGAGCACCGGGATGGCCCAAGCCACATCTGACCTGGACATGTACGTCTACGTCCGCGCGCCGATCCCGCTGGCCGAGCGCCGCCGGATCACCACCGAGCGGGCCAGCCGCGCCGAGGTCGATAACCAGTACTGGGAGCCCGGTGATGAGTGGATCGACCGCGAGCTCCAGGTCGGCGTGGATCTGATGTTCCGCGACCCAGCCTGGATCGAGGAGCAGATCGACCGGGTGCTGGCGCGTCACGAGGCATCAGTGGGGTATTCCACCGCGTTTTGGCACAACGTGCGCTCCTCGCGGGTGCTGTTCGATCGGAACGGCTGGTTCGGCGCGCTGCGCAGCCGCGCGGACCAGCCCTACCCTGAGCCGCTGCGGCGCGCCATCGTCGCCAAAAACCACCCGTTGCTGCGCCGCACCCTCTCGTCCTACCGCCACCAGCTCGAGAGCGCCATCCGGCGCAATGACCGGGTCAGCATCAACCACCGGGCCGCGGCCCTGCTCGCCAGCTACTTCGACATCCTGTTCGCCGTCAACCGGCTGCCCCACCCCGGCGAAAAGCGCCAGGTGCAGATCGCGCTGGATCGCTGCGCGCGGCTGCCCGCGGGGATGGCGGAGCAGGTGGACGCGCTGCTGGCCGCGAGCGGCGGCGCGGCCGAAGGGCTCCTGGCCCGGCTCGATGCGCTGATCGACGGTCTGGACGCGCTCCTGGAGGCGGAGGGGTTGCTGCCGTAGGGGCGGAGGAAGCACCGCAGAGGCGCAGAGGGCGCAGAGATGCCCGCCCCCCTAACCCGGACGAGCCGGAGCCAAACAGGACGGGCGCAGCCACAAATTTCACGAATTTGACGAATTGATCCGACCGCTTTCGTGTAATTCGTGTAATTCGTGGCAAGGGAAATTCTTGCTCGTTGTACAAGAATCTGACTGGT
>JAPKMS010000055.1 GCA_026645775.1 Anaerolineae bacterium | reverse complement strand
TTCCTGGACAAGTATCACATCCGCAAGGAGTACCGCGATCTGATCGCGGAGGTTGGGCTCCTGGCGGGACGTCTGGACGCGCTCGGGGCGAATCAAATCCGTCCCAGTGCGATCGCGCACGCCCTGGATGAGTCGAGCGATGAAGCCCGCTTGTTGTTACGTGTTGCCTCCGATAACTGGCTGGTGCGCCAACGGCTGGATCTGTACCAGCGTCGGCTGCGCCACGTGCGTGCCGCATTGTCTGGTGATGATTTGCGAAGGATGGGCGTCGGCCCCGGTCGCATCTACCGCCAGATCCTGGATCGACTCCGCGATGCGCAGCTCGATGGCGAAATTGCAACGCGCGCCGAGGAAGAAGCCTGGGTGCAACGTATCCTGGCTGACACCGCGGATTCGCAGCTCCTCATGTAAGGGCGCAGCGCAAGGCTGCCCGCGCTGACCGAGCACACGCTCACATTTCTTTGCGAAATCCCGTACCTCTTTGTTTATCTTTGCGTTGATTAGGACAGCATGGTCATGCAACCAGCGATAACCGATGAGCAGATTACATCGCTGCTGCCTGGATGCCAGGCAGGGGATGTCGTCGCCGTCGAGACGCTCTACGAGCTCTATGCCGATCGGCTCTACCGCTATATTTTGGCGCGCGTGGGAGACGCCGATGTCGCTGCTGACCTGACAACGGAGTTGTTTCTCCGGGTCATCAAGCACATCGAGAGCTTTCGGCTGAATCGTCACCGGCCTGCGGCTTCGTTCAGCGCCTGGCTCTATCGCATCGCGGCGAATTTAATCACGGATCATCACCGGCAGCGGAAGCGCTGGGCTGCAACCGATCTGGATGACAATGTGCGGCTCCCGACGCGGGAACTTGGGCCGCACGGCGCAGCGGAACGGAGTGAGGCGATTGCCCAACTCGCGCGGGCCATGGACGTGTTGAGCGAGGACCAGCGGCTGGTGCTGCTGGGGAAGTTTGGCGAAGAGATGAGTAATGCGCAGATCGCTCAGTTATTGGGAAAAACCGAAGGTGCAGTGAAATCATTGCAGCATCGTGCTTTGCAGGCCCTCGGCAGGTTACTCGGCGCCGGGGAGCATTGAGTTATGAACCAGATACGGATTTCTGATGATTGTTTGGCTCGACTGGCGGCCGGGGAGAGCCGTGCCAGCATCCTGACGCGCTACCCGGGGCAGGCGCAGTACATCGCGCCCATGCTGGAAGCCGCGCACCAACTGACGCTCTTGGCTGACGCGCGGCTGTCGGACCCGCAGCGGATGCGCGCCAAGGTGGTGCTGCGTGCTGCCCTTGCGGCACGTCAGGCGCCAGCTCCGCGGCGGTTCGCCTGGGCGAGTTTGCGTTCCTTGTCCGCGGCCCTGGTTCTAGCCATCGTGTTTTTTGCGGGGATATCCATCTCGGCGGTGGCGCAGAGCCGGCCGGGCGATTTCGGCTATTCCCTGCGCGTCATGGCCGAGCGGACGCCGATCCTGTTCCAGGTGACGCCGGCCGGCCGCGCGAGCGCCCACGTGGGCTGGGCCGATCGGCGTCTGGGGGATGTGCGGGCGCTGGTGGAAAGCACCGGCATGGCGGATCGGCTGCCCCTCGACGCGATGTTGGCGGGCGACCAGGCGGCCGCCGAGCGCGCCGATCTGTTGTCGGATGCCGAGCGCGCCAGCCTGGCGGCGCGGGTCGATGCCCATGCCCAGGAACTGCAGCTCCTCGCCGAAACTGCATCTGATCCGCAAGACGTGCTGGATCTGCGCCAGGCGGCCGATCAGGCGCGCACCATCGCGAGCTCCATCGTGGACAGCCAGGAGCGGCCGGTGCTGCCGCGGCCAGGGTCGCCTACGTCTCCGGCCCCGGCAGTGGCAACGCCGACCGGCAAGCGCGATCCGACATCCACGCCTGTGCGGCCTACGGCGGCGCCTACGGCCACGGCCGCGCCCACACTCACGGTCCCGCCCGTGTCCCCTGTAACCCGCGTTGCCCCGCGTCTCACCGAGAGGCCGCGCCTCACGCATACGCCGTGGCCGAAACCCAGGATGACCGTGTTGCCGCCGGGCCGGCTGGATCCCACGCCGATCCCCTGGCCGGTCGAAACACCGACTGTCGGCGCCACCGATGGCGCGACGCCGACACCCGCCGAGCCCCCGGATTGGGATCCGGACCTGACCCTCACCCCGTGGCCGGCGATCACGCCCTGGCCGGCGCGCACCGCGCAGCCGCGCCCCAGCGTGACGCGCACGCGGATCGCCCCACCGTTCCTATTGCAGACGCCGACCGCAACGACTCAGGCGACTTTCGTGGCGCCGACCCCGTCCGAAACACCGGCGCCGCCCCAGACTCCGACCGTCACGCCCGCGGGCGGGTCAGCCGCCGGCGGCATCCTGACCGCATCACCGATGCCGGCGCTGGGCGCGCCGCTGCAATCGGTGACGCCTGCGCTGGCGCCCAATGCCACGCCCACGCCGCAGGCCAACCGCGCAACCGTGGCGCCCTTCAGCACGATGACGGTGGCGGTTCCAGATCCGCCGCGCCGCCAGACCGCGACGGCGGCCGCCGGGGCAGCGACCCCATCGCCGACGTCGCCGCCGGGTGCAGGTAGCCCAGCAGAGCCGACTGTATCGCCGACGGTGCAGGGGCGTCGGCCCTGAGGCCGGTGCGATCGTTCATTTTCGAGGTGGTGCATGGATCGTACGATCTTGGCTAAATTCGCTTTTTGGGGGTTGCTGACTGCGGTTCTGCTCGCGCTGCTGTTGGGCGCGCGCTCGGCCCCGCCCGCGCTCGGCGCCGCTGCCGCGGCCTGCACCGAGGGAGCGACGGATGGCGGGTTTGAGAGTGAGGGCCAGGGCTGGATCCAACAGGTCTCTCCGGCACTGCCTGCCGGCGCCACCTTGATCACCTCCTTCTATCCCTACAGCGGCAAACTGGGGGCTGACCTGGCAGGCCGCGTCAACGCCAATGACCGGTTGAGCCAGCAGGTGACGCTCCCGGCGAATGCCACCAGCATCAGCCTCTCGTTTTGGTGGGCGTCGGTCACGCAGGAGACCGCAAGTTCCACCGCCTTCGACCATCTGCGCGTCGCACTGTATCAACCGGATGGCGTCACGGTGATCGCCACGTTGCTCACAGCCCATAATGCGACTTCCGAGGATTGGCTTTGGAATTTCTCCAATCTTGATCTGGGACAGTATGCCGGGCAAACCGTGCTCTTGCGCTTTACGGCCACCAACGATGCCACGAACCCCACTGAATTCTTTGTCGATGATGTCAGCATCCAATCGTGTGCAGCAGAACCGGCGTCAACGGCCACCGCGACGGCAACTCGAACGATAACGCCCACCGTAACGCCGACTGCAAAGCTGACAGCCACCCCCACGCCGACACAGGGGATCCCCCCATCGCGGCAGCCCAGCTTCTTGCCGTTGCTGTTGCACGGGAAACAGTGAGCTGCGCCCAGTGCAGACGAATATGTCAAAAGGTTCATGAAGCAAGAAGTATCTAACGTGAGATGGCGCCGTTTGTTGTATATCGATGTCGGTTACTGCTCAGGAGGAAGGTCTATGAACCCTAAACTGGTGATGCGTACTCTTGCGGTGTTGTTTGTTGTCGTCGCCCTGGGGGCGGTCGCGCTTGTGCCGGCGACGCCGGTCTCAGCGGGTGTCGAGTTGGGATTCGATGTTCGCTTCACGGGCGTGATCACAACTGTGGGCGGAGAAGGTGTGGCGTGGGTCATCGGTGGGCAGACGCTGGCCACTGATGCGAACACGCACGTGCTGCTGACGGTGAGCCCGGCCCAACCGGGGTTATGGGCTGATGTGGCTGCCAAGCGCCAGGCCGATGGCTCGCTGCTTGCGAAGCAGATTACCGTGCGACCCGAGCAGGTTCGGCTGCGGGGGATCATCTCCGGCAAGCCGAGCACTGAGGGGGCCGTGGGTGAATGGGTGGTGGCGGGGGTCAAGGTCAACGTGACGGCCGACACCAAGGTCAACAAGCGCAGCGGCCCGACCGATGTGGGCAACTGGGCCGAAGTTGTGATGACCGAGGATGGCGGCGTTTTGACGGCGCTCCTCATCATGGGCATTCACACCCAGGATATGGTCGAACTCTCGGGCGAGATTCAGAGCTTCACCGATGACAACTGGGTGGTCAGTGGCGTCAAGTTGGATATCGATGCCGATACGTTGATCTCCGGGAAACCGGCAGCCGGGCTGATCGGCCACGCCGCCGCTGAACTGCAGGAAGATGGCTCGCTGCTGGCCAAGGGTCTGCGGGTCGCGTGGATCGACAAGAATGCGCTGCTGCCTATGGTGGACTTCACCGGCGTGATCGAGAAGATGCCGGCAGCCGGACTGAAGGGCGAATGGACGGTCGACGGCAAGACCGTGGTCGTGATGCCCAACGCCCGCCTCAATCAGGAAAAGGGGCTGGCGGTGGTGGGGGCGACTGTGAATGTGATCGGTTGGGACGCGTACGACAAGGTCATCGCCAGCCAGATCACGGTCATATCCAGCCCGCAGTCGGGCGGCGCCTACACGCGGGTCGTCGGCCTGGTCGAGGCGCTGCCTGAGGGCGGTGTGGTGGGCGCCTGGATCATCGCCGGGCAGAAGGTGGAAGTCACCGCCCAGACCGAGCTGCAATTGCCGGCGGGCCAGACGCCTGCGGTGGGCTGGGTCGCGCGCGTGGAAGGCGTGAAGCGGTCCAGCGATAACGTGGTTGTGGCTGCTTATCTGTTTGCACGGCCGGGCGCGCCCGGGCCGGCGATCACCGTAACGCCGCCGCCGTTCCCTACGCGGCCGCCGCGGCCCTGACATGAGCTGACCCCGCGCACACCGCTGTGCGCGGGGAGATGCGCCTCCTGCGCCGGGCCAGCATAGGGCTGACCCGGCGCTTTTTGTGCGTCGCGGCAACCGCCAATCAGCAATTCAAATGTATCCGGAATCGAGGCTTCAGCCGGTCTGCCGAATGGCGCGCAAATGCCCGGTGACCGGCTAAAGTCTCCACTCCAGACGTCTCTAACGATGACATTTGGAACCCCTGAACTGGCTCTCCCTTGACTGGAATCGCCTCCCTGAATGTGCTATACTGCACGCCATCAGGCCATTGATCCAACCCCGAAAGGAGGCCGCCGGTGGGCCATCGTACGCTTTCGCTCGGACGGGTGTTCCGGGCGCTGTTCCTGGACAGCGAAGCCTTTGAAGAGCTTCGCGAGGATGACAACCCCTTTGTCGAGGGCTTGTTCCTGGTGGTGATTCTGGGCGTCGTGACGGCGGTGCTAAGCTGGATCGGCCAAACGGTGGCATGGGCCAGCACACCCCGGCTCAGCGCGATCAAGGAATTGGTCTTGCCGGCGCTGCAAGACCAGTCGTGGTGGGCGAAGGTAGCGACCGACCCGCAAGCCCTGGCGGCCTTCCAGCGGATCTATGACACCGTCTGGCAGCTCTTCCCGTGGTGGGCCGGCGCATCTGGGCCAGCCACCACCGCCTTGAACATCCTGATTTGGCCGATCGGGCTCATGGCGAGTTGGCTGCTCTACGGCCTGGTCGCGCATTTGTTTGCCTCGCTGCTGGGCGGGCGCGGCACGTTGAACCAGACCCTCGGCGTGATGGCTTTGGCGTATATGCCGCTGGTGTTCCGCGGGTTGGGCTTCATCCCGTTCCTGGTGATCGGCGGCGTGACCGACACCTGGCAACTGCTTCTGCGCTACAAGGCGCTGCGCACGGTACACCACTTGTCGTGGCGGCGGGCGTTCTGGGCGACGCTGCTGCCGCTTGCCGTGTATCTGCTTTTCTGGCTGCTGGTGGGTGGGGCGGTTGCGCTGCTGGCAGCGTTTGCGGGGAGGTGAGCGATGGCTGGCTGGATGCGCGGCATGGTGGATGTCGCTCGGTTTCGGACGGACGCCTACCGGCAGTTGGCGCAACGGCGAGATGCCTTCTGGCGTGGGTTTCTGGTGATTGTCGCGATCGCGCTGTTGGCCGGGCTGCCGTCGCTGGTCACTGGCCTGGCTCAGGGAGCCGCGGCAACAGAGCCGGCCTCAGAGACGGCCGCTGCTCGGCAGGCGTTCAAGCAGGGCATGGAAGGCCTGACAACGGCGCTGAACCTGTTCGATATCTCCGATGCAGACCGCGCCCAAATGCTGACGCGTGTCGAAGAGGGCTTCGACCTGGCGCTGCGGATCAGCGGCGAGGTGGCGGATCTGCCGACGGCGCTGCCCAAGCCGGTGGGCCGGCTGCTGGAGCGGGTTGGCGGTTGGCTGTCGCAGCCGTTTGCCGACGGGCGCTTCCCGTTGGCGGCCGCGGCGCTGGGGACGTGGCTTGGCTACGGCGTGTGGGTGATGCTGGC
>JAPKMS010000420.1 GCA_026645775.1 Anaerolineae bacterium | reverse complement strand
TTGGGCGGAGATGGGGTCGAGCGCCGAGGTCGGCTCATCGCCCAGGATCACCTCCGGCTCGACGGCCAGGCCGCGAGCCAGGCACAGCCGCTGCTGCTGGCCCACCGACAGCCGGGCAGCCGGCGCGCGCAGCCGGTCCTTCACCTCGTCCCACAGCCCGGCCAGCTCCAGGTAGTGCTGCACGGCCCGATCCATATCCCGCTCGGTTTGCATGTTGTGGACGCGGCGGCCGTACGCCACGTTGTCGTAGATCGACATGGGCAACGGGAACGGCCGCTGCGAGAGCAGCCCCGTGCGTTTGCGTATCTCGCCCACGTCCACGCCGGGCGCATAGATGTCCTGCCCGTCGAGCAGCACCTGGCCGCTCACCCGCACGCCGTCGGTCAGCTCCAGCAGCCGGTTCAGGCTCTTCAGGAGCGTCGTCTTGCCGCAGCCCGATGGCCCCATGATCACCGTGATCTGGTTGCGCGGGATCTCGACATTGATCTGTCTGAGCGCATGATGCCCGGCGTAATGCACGTTCAGGTCACGCACGCTGATGTGGGATTCCATGCTTCCTCCTCCCTCGCCCGTCGCAACGGGAGAGGGCCGGGGTGAGGGCCTACTTCACAATATTGCGCCCCAGCCGCGCGGCGATCCAGCGCGAACCCAGGCTGACGGCCAGGATCACAAAGGTCAGGATCAGCGCGGAGGCATACCCGCGCTGCTGCACCTCGGGATACGGCGTGCCCAACTGGAAGAAGACCGCCAGCGGCAGCGATGCGGTCGGCCGCAGCAGTGACGTGGGCATGCGGTCGGTGTAGCCTGCGGTGAAGAGCACCGACGCAGCATCGCCGATCCCGCGACCGAAGGCCAGCAGCACGCCGGTGAGGATGCCGGGCAGCGCCTGGCGCACGATCACCGTGGTCGCCACCTCCAGCCGCGTGGTGCCCAGGGCGAATGCGACCTCTTTCAGGTCGTGTGGGATCATCTTGATGACTTCGTCCATCGCCCGCGCCATGATGGGCAGCTCCAGCAGCGCCAGCACGATGATGCCCGCCAGCAACGAGGCGCGCAACCCCACCGCCAGCATCAGCGTGAACCCGAACGCGCCGTAGACGATGGAGGGGACGCCCCACATCACATCCAGCGACAGCCGCACGACATCGGCCCAGCGCGTGCCCTTGGCGTACACGTCCATGTAGAGCACGATGGGCAGCGCCAGCAGCAGCGCCAACAGTGTGCCGCCGCCGGCCAGGTAGAGCGAGCCGGCGATCGCGTTCAGGATGCCGCCCTCCTTGCCGAGATAGAACCCGCCCTTCGGCGTCTGCGAGATCATCGCCCAGTTCAGCCCGGGCAGCCCCCTGATCACCACGGTGGCCAGGATCAGCACCAGGCTGCCCGCCACCAGCAGGAAGGAGAGGCGCATCAGGAGAACAAAAAAGCCCTCTTCGACATGTTTCCTGTTCATAGCCCCGCCCCCCTGACCACCTGCCGCAGGATCAGCGCGGAGGCGACGTTGAACGCCAGCACCAGCACCAGCAAGATGAGCGCGGCGCCCATCAGCGCCGCATCATAC
>JAPKMS010000419.1 GCA_026645775.1 Anaerolineae bacterium | reverse complement strand
GCCGCGCCGAGGCCCCAGCGAAGGATCTCCGCGGAGGCGTCCCGGCGAGGTGCTCAAGAATGTCGCGTAGCGAAATAATCACCGTCGTCTCCGGTCTGCCGCGGTCGGGCACCTCCCTCATGATGAAGATGCTCGAAGCCGGCGGCCTGGCGCCCCTGACCGACGGGCTGCGGGCCGCGGACCCCGACAACCCGGAGGGGTACTACGAATTCGAGCGCGCCAAGGCGCTGCCCCGGGGCGACACCGCCTGGCTGCCCGAGGCGCAGGGCCGCGCGGTCAAGGTGATCTCGGCCCTGCTGGATGCGCTGCCCGCGGGACACGACTACCGGGTGATCTTCATGCGCCGGCGCATGGCCGAGGTGCTGGCCTCACAGTGCAAGATGCTGGCCCGCCGCGGAGAGCCGGTCGATGCGATCCCCGACGCCCGCCTGGCGCCGATCATGGAACGGCACCTGGCGAAGGTGGCTGCGTGGCTGGCCAACCAGCCGCAGGTCGAGACGCTGGATGTGGATTACAACGCGCTGGTGGCGGACCCGCGCCCCTGGGCAGAGGCGGTGAACCGCTTCCTCGGCGGGGGCCTGGATGTCGATCGGATGGCCGCGGCCGTGCGGCCGGATTTGTACCGGAACCGGGAATAGAACGCGGACGCGGAGATTCTTCGCTCCGCTCAGAATGACACGCAACACGCGGTAGATGCAAAAGGTAGAACGCAGAGATTCTTCGCTGGGGATTTGCTGTACCAGACGTTGAGCCGCAAGCCCGCTCAGAATGACACCGCACACGCGGTAGATGTAAGGGGGAACCATGTCCGAACGGATCCTGGTGACCGGCGGGGCCGGGTTTATCGGATCGCACATTGTCGACGCGCTGGTCGCGGCCGGGCATGAGGTGGCGGTGCTGGATAATTTGAGCACCGGCAAACGGGAGAACGTGGCCCCGGCGGCGCACCTCTACGTGGCGGACCTCCGCGAACCGGCCGCGCTGGCCGCGGTCTTTGCCGAGGTGCAGCCGGCCGCGGTGTACCACGAGGCCGCGCTGGCCGATGTGCGGGCCAGCCTGCGCGAGCCGGCCGAGTATGCCCAGGTGAACATCGTGGGCACCCTGAACCTGCTGGAGGCGTGCCGCGCCGCAGGGACCGTGCGCCGCTTCATCTTCGCCTCCACCGGCGGCGCGGTCTACGGCGACCCGGCCGAGCTGCCCGCCACCGAGGCCTGCCCCGCACACCCGCTCGACCCGTACGGCGCCAGCAAGCTGGCCTGTGAGACGTTCATCGCCACCTATCGCCACAACTACCGGCTGGAGGCCGTGATCCTGCGCTACGCCAACGTCTACGGCCCGCGGCAGGACCCGTACGGCGAGGCCGGTGTGGTGGCCATCTTCACGGCCGCGATGCTGGAAGGCCGGCCGGTCACCATCAACGGCGACGGGCTGCAAAGCCGCGATTTCGTCTACGTGGGCGACGTGGCCGCCGCAAACGTGCAGGCGCTGACATGGGGCGGCGGCATCTACAATATCGGCACCGGCCGCCCCACCGACATCCTGACCATCTACCGCGAGCTGGCCCGCGCCACCGGCGCCACCTTGCCGCCGCAGTATGCCCCGGCCAAACCCGGCGAGGCGCGCCACAACTACATCGACCCCGCCCGCGCCCGCCGCGAACTGGGCTGGACGGCAGGGACGCTGTTGGAGGAAGGGCTGAGGCGGACGGTGGAGTGGATGAGAAGGTAGGATGGACAATGTGGAATGTGGAATGGGGAATGTAGAATGGGGAATGTGGAATGTAGAGTGTAGAATGGGGAGGTGGGGATGAGTTATCGTGGGGAGATGGAGCAGCGGACGAAACGGTTTGCGCTGCGGGTGCTGCGGTTTGTGGCCACATTTCCATCGAACCGAGCGGCCGATGTGGTGGGGTATCAGTTAGCAAAGGCGAGCACGTCGGTCGGGGCAAATTATCGGGAAGCAGGACGCGCTGAGTCACGCGCAGATTTCATGCACAAGATGGCTATCGTGGAAAAAGAGGCCGGTGAGACGCAATACTGGCTGGAGCTATGCGTCGAAACGCCCGTCGGCGATCCCAACGAGGCAAAAACGCTCCACGCCGAAGCCACCGAGCTGCTCGCCATCGTCACCAGTTCCAACAAAACCGCCAAAAATCGCAACCAACAAACGGACCGCAGCGCCTCATCGCGTCCACAATGACACATTCCAGATTCCAGATTCCAGATTCCATATCGAGGTCTCATGCGTTATCTCATCACCGGCGGCGCCGGGTTCATCGGCTCTCACTTATGTGAACTCCTGCTGAATGCGGGGCATCACGTCGTCGCCATCGACGATCTCTCCACGGGCCGGATCGAGAACATCAGCCACCTGCGGCCGCTGCCCCACTTCCAGTTCGTGCGGGAGACCGTGGACAACAGCCAGGTGCTCGACCGGCTGACCAGCGAGTCGGACGTGGTGATCCACCTGGCCGCGGCCGTGGGCGTGCAGCTCATCGTCGAGGACCCGGTGCGCACGATCCGCACCAACATCAACAGCACCGAGGCCGTGCTCTCGGCCGCGCACCGTTACGGCTGCAAGGTGCTGCTCGCCTCGACCTCCGAGGTGTACGGCAAGGGCGTGCGGGTGCCGTTCCGCGAGGACGACGACCGGCTGATGGGCCCCACCACGCGCTCGCGCTGGGCCTACGCCGAATCCAAGGCGGTGGACGAGTTCCTGGGTCTGGCGTACCATCACCAGCACGGGCTGCCGGTGGTGATCATGCGCTTCTTCAACACCGTTGGCCCGCGGCAGACCGGCCGCTACGGCATGGTGGTGCCCCGCTTCGTGCGCGCGGCGATACGCGACGAGCCGCTCAGCGTCTACGGCGACGGCACGCAATCGCGCTGTTTTGCGGACGTGGCCGACGTCACCCGCGCGGTGACCCAGCTCGCCAACGAGCCCCGGGCCATCGGCCAGGTGTACAACATCGGCGCCACGGAGGAAGTGACCATCCGCCAGCTCGCCGAGCGCGTCATCGCCCTGGCCGGCTCCGCCTCGCGCATCGAGCAGGTGCCCTACGACGCCGCCTACGGCCCCGGGTTCGAGGACATGCAGCGCCGCGTCCCCAGCATCGACAAGCTGGCCGCGCTGATCGGGTATGCGCCGCGGTTTTCGCTGGATGAAACGCTCAAGCGCGTGATCGAGCACGAGCGGCTGAACCGCTGAAAATGTGGAATGTAGAATCTGGAATCTGGAATGTAAACATTCGACATTCGACATTCGACATTCCACATTCTACATTCCACATTGGACATCGCACATGGAAAACATTACCCTCATCCAACCCACCCGCGGCCTCGCCTCCCTCCAGCTCCGCGCCGTCTGGCACTACCGCGAGCTGCTCTTCTTCCTGGCGTGGCGCGACATCAAGGTGCGCTACAAACAGACCGCGTTGGGCGTCGCGTGGATCGTGCTGCAGCCGCTGTTGAGCACGGTGATCTTCACGCTGCTCTTCGGCGGGCTGCTGAAGGTGCCGTCGAGCGGCGCACCGTATGCGCTGTTTGCGCTGGCCGCGCTGGTGCCGTGGCAGTACTTCTCCGGCAGCATGAGCCGGGTGGGCGGCAGCCTGGTGAACAGTGCGAACCTGATCACCAAAGTCTACTTCCCGCGGCTGATCATCCCGCTCTCCGGCGTGATCTCGACGCTGGTGGATTTCGGGATCGGGTTCCTGGTGTTGATCGGTTTGATGATCGGCTACCGCGTGCCGCTGACGTGGAACGTCCTCTGGCTGCCCGCGTTCCTGCTGCTGGCGATCGTCACCGCGCTGGGGTTCGGGCTGTGGCTGGCCGCGCTGAACGTCAAATACCGGGACGTAAACTACCTGATCCCGTTCCTCTTGCAGATCTGGATGTATATCACGCCGGTGGTGTACGGCACCACGCTGATCCCGGAGCGCTTCCGCTGGGTCATGGCGCTGAACCCAATGACGGGCGTCGTCGAGGGGTTCCGGTGGGCGCTGCTGGGCGGGAGCTCGGCGGAGTTCGTCGCGCCGGGGCCGCTGGTCGCAGCGTCGGCGGCGATCTCACTGGTGGTGCTGGTCAGCGGCATCGCCTTCTTCCGGAATACGGAGAAGACGTTTGCGGATGTGATTTGAATGGGGAATGTGGGAAGTCGAATGTCGAATGTGTGGCGCCGCCGACATTCCACATTCCACATTCCACATTCGCCATCTGCTAAAGATCCTCTCGCGCATCACCGAGCCGACGAGCGGCTGGGCCGAGATCAGCCATCAGTCAGTTGACGCCAGGCCCTGCGCGGGATAGAATGGGCGTGTCGGATAGGCGCGGATAGAGAGGATGCACAGGATATGAACCATATCGGGACCGATTTCTACTCGTGATCGAACGGGACGAGGACGGCTTTTTCGTGGGTAAGGCGCCTCAATTGCGCGCCTGCTATAGCCAGGGGCGGACGATTGACGAATTAATGGCCAACATGCGCGATGTCATCGCGCTGTGCCTTGAAGCAGAACCGGCGTATAATGGAAGCGAAAGTCTTGAAAAGGAGAGTTGAAAATGCTACCCGCTGTCCATTCATCGGTCTTCCAAAGGACCATCGAGCAGGTTGAACAACTGCCGGCCGATGACCAATTGTTGTTGGTTGAGATCATTCGTCAGCGCATGATCCAGCATCGTCGCAGCGACCTGGTCCGGCAAGTCTCCGAAGCGCGCGCGGCTTATCGGGCTGGCGATGTTCATTCCGGTTCGGTAGAGGATCTCCTGCGGGAACTGGACGCGGATGAAACGCGAGAAAGCTGCTCTGGATCCCGCACTTCATACGTTCATTCCGGCGTAGACTGCGGCAAAACCCTTTCTTGCGCCAACCCGTCGAAGCAACCTTGCGTCAGTTGACAGCAGATCCGTTTCATCCGTCATTACATAGCCATAAGCTCAAGGGGGATCTGTCGGGCACCTGGGCCTGCACTGTTGACTTCGATAATCGTGTCCTCTTTGAGTTCGTCACAGATCCAGCCTCGGTGGAAGATGCCATCTACCTGTTGGCCCTGGGAACTCACGACGAAGTTTACTAACTGACTACCCATGCCCGACATCGTCATGCGCGTCGAGAACCTCTCCAAGCTCTACCACATCGGCCGCGCCCAACAGCGCCATGACACGTTGCGCGACGCACTGGTGGCCGCTTTGCCACGAATTACACGAATTTCACGAAGAAATAATTCGAGTAATTCGTCCAATTCGTGGCAAGAAAACAATACGTCTAATTCGAGTAATTCGTGGCAAAAGGAGAGCAGTCAATGACCGAGATACTCTTCAAAGAACTCTCCTTCGCCATCATCGGCGCGGCCATGGAAGTTCACCGCATCCTCGGCCCGGGTTTTCTTGAAGCGGTCTACCAGGCCGCGCTGGAACACGAGCTGGCCCTGCGCGGCATTCCGTTCGAAGCCCAAAAACGCCTGGCGGTTACATACAAAGGCCGCTGCATCCTGAGCGGAGGGCGCCAGCCCGGAGTCGAAGGACTGAGCAAGCTCTAAGCCAAGTCGAGGGAACTGCGGCCGGGTCGGCTCGCTGCTGGAGAGCCTGTCCCGCCACTCCGTTCAGGGCAAGCTCTGAACAAGCCAAATGGCGTTGACAGTGGTATAATGCGGGCATGAAACTGCTTGTCAAGCCCGTTGACAATAATCTGTTTGAGTACTGTACACCATGTGTGTGAGGCGAAACCGTATGAAAGATGATCGCGCTATCTACCTTTCTCTTGTCCTCGAAGCAAACGATGATGGTTATCTGGCCTCGGCGCCGGGAATACAGGGGGCGTTTGCCGAGGGCGACACCGTCGAAGAGGCCCTTTTCAATTGCGTTGATGTAGTGAAGCTGATCGCCGCCTACCGCGCGGAACGAGGTGAGTCGCTCGGGTTCGCCGCGTTTAGGTTTGCACCGGGTACGCAACTGGCAGTGGCCATGCCTGTGGGAGTGGCATGACATGCCCTTGCGTAATTTGACCTACCGCGAGGTGACGCGCCGTTTAGGCAAGCTGGGATTTCGTTTGTACCGCCAGGGCAAGGGTTCACATGAGCTTTGGGTACGCGACAGCGACGGGCAAGTGATTCCTGTACCGCACCACAGCGGTGAGAGCATTCGCAAAGGAACCGTGCGAGCCATCATCCGCGAGACTGGCGTCAGTGTAGAAGAATTCATGGACCTCTAGCGCTTATGTCTGACATCGCCATCCGCGTTGAAAACTACATCCTGAGCCGAGTCGAAGGGTGCATCCTGAGCGGAGGGCGCCAGCCCGGAGTCGAAGGACTGAGCAAGCTCTACACCATCGGCCGCGCCCAGCAG
>JAPKMS010000054.1 GCA_026645775.1 Anaerolineae bacterium | reverse complement strand
GTGTTAGCTTTCATGCGGCTACCTTAACCGCTGACCGCTTACACGTCAAATTCGCTGTCTTGCGTAAGTCCTATATCAGAGAAATTCCAAACAAACTAGACGGCTGGCTTACAGTCAGTTGGGGCGGCGGTTGACCAGTCAAGCCGTTGCGTCTGCGCGGGCGGACACCCGGCAGTGCGTCCTCCAGACGCGATCTCCAGCGCCGCGCGAATTCGAATCCGGTTCCGGCGTATGACGAAAGTCATTTGACATGCGGTATCGCGTATGTTACCCTAGACACGGTTCATCATACGGATAATTCAGCAGAGATCATGGGGTAAGCCGGTGCAAGGCCGGCGCTGTCCCGCAACTGTAAGCCGGTTAGATTGTTGAACGACCGGCAAGCCAGAAAACCCAACTCTGTTGAGCTCTCACCGACCTTCGCGGCAAAGGGCGTGGGAATCAGCCGGATTTTTCGTGGGCTGTATTGGTCCCCTTGCCGCCATCGGCAAGGGGATTTTCTTTTTCGACCTGCTGATATACGGGGGAGGATATGCAGAAGGTTCTGAGGGGTTTACTGGTTTGTATTCTGCTGCTGGCGGGAGCAACTGCTCCCGTCAGCGCAAATAGCGTGGAGGGGGCAGCGGCCTGCCAGGCCTTGTCCTGGCTGCGCACGCAGCAGTTGCCCGATGGCAGCTTCGGCCTCCGCCTGGCCAATGGCAGCTATCAGCCGAGCGCCAGCGTCACTGCCGACGCGGTCTACGCGCTCGCGCTGATGGGAGAGCAGCCGGATGGGCCGCGGTGGACTGTGAACGGGCAGAGTGCGCTGGATGCGCTGGCCCGGTTGGCAAGGAGCTATGTTGGAACCGATGCAGGGCAGGCTGGCAAAGTGGGGCGGGCGGTCGCGGTCGCGGGCGGCGATCTGCACGACTTTGGTGGGTTGGATCTGATCGGTATTATCAATGCTGCCTACAACCCGACCACTGGGCGCTACCATCCCGCGCTGCTGTTCCGGCACACGCTGGCGGTGGAAGCCCTGCTGCGTGCCGGTGAGCCCGCGCCCGCAAACGCGTTGACGACCGTGTTGGCAGCTCAGTTGCCGGATGGCGGCTGGTTCTGGAGCTTCGATGCCACGCAGAGCGATGTGGATAGCACCGGCCGGGTGTTGCAGTTGTTTGCGCTGGTCGGCGTGCGTGACACAGCCGTTTCGGCCCGGGCTGCCGCGTACCTGGAAAAACAGCAGGCGGCTGAGGGCGGCTGGGGCGTCGGGTATCTGGCGGGGCCCGCGAATGCGAATTCGACGGCTCTGGCGGTGGGCGGCCTGTGGGCGGCCGGCCGAGATCCGCAGGCCGCGAGTTTCCAGCGGAACGGGCTTGGCGCCGTGGATACCTTGTTGAGTTTCCAGGAGTCGAGCGGCGCATTTGTTTACATCCGGCAGCCCGGAAAGGAAGAGGTGCGCTTGATGGCTACCCTGGACGTGTTGACCGCGCTTGCACGGCCCCTGGCTGGCAAACGCACTTGCCAGACGGCGTATCTGCCGATTCTGCTGTTTCACTAATCTCGGTTGGAGGAAGATCGTGTCTCGTCGTTTCATCGTCGTCTTGTCCCTGGCATTGGCATTGACCGCCCTGCTCGGCGGCAGTGCCCTTGCGGCCGACCCAGCCACCAAGCAGGTGGGGCTGGTGCTTGCATTCCCCGATGGCGCCCAGCATCTTGAGATTGTCACCGTGCCGGCTTCAGCCACGACCTTCGACGTGCTGTCCGCGGCAAAGGTCACCTTCAACAGCCAGAGCACGGCGTTTGGGCCGGCGGTGTGCGGGTTTAACACCTTCGGCTGCCCGGCGACCGACTGCTTCTGCGATGCGCTGCATTTCTGGGCCTATTACCACCTGGATGCCAGCAGCGGGCAATGGGCGTCAGCCGCGGAGGGCGTGGGCAGTTACGTCCCGGCGCATGGTGCGGTGGAGGGACTGGCCTGGAGCGGCTTTGACGTCAGCTACAATCCGACTGTTCAGCCGCCGGTCTACACCTTTGCGCAGATCATTGCCCAGACCACACCCCAGCCGGTCGCAGTCCCCGAGCCGGGCACGCTGATGTTGTTGAGCACCGGCGTGGTCGGCCTGGCGGCCTATCTCCGCCGCAACAAGCGTTGAGAGCTGGCATAGCATGATAACGCATCACCTGGGCGCGCTGCGCAGGTTCCATCATCTGGCGCTGTGCTGCTGGCTGTTCCTCATGGTGTGGGGCGCAGCCGGCGCGACCGGGGTCGCAGATGAGCAAGCGGGGCTGCATCGCGCGGCCCTGGTGGTGCGCTACAGCGACAATAACGTTCACACGAGCTGCGTTTCGTTCGCGGAACCCGAGATCACCGGCGAGGAGCTGCTCCAACGTTCGGGGTTGGTGGTGCTGTTGGACTTCAACGCCGGCCTGGGGGGGGCGGTGTGCAGCATCAACGGCCAGGGGTGCAGCTATCCGGGCCAGGATTGTTTTTGCCAGTGCCTGGGCAGCCAATGCCAATACTGGGCGTATTATCACTGGGAAAATGGCGCCTGGCAGTACGCCTCGACGGGCGCCAGCCAGTATTCGGTGACCGACGGTGCGCTGGAAGGGTGGTCTTGGGGGCAGGGAAATTTTGTCACCGGCGTCGAGCCGCCCCAGATCACGTTCGATGAGGTTTGCGCCGCCGCATCCACCGCCACACCGACGGCAACCGCGACCGCCACGGCGACAGCATCCTCCGGCGCGCAGGTCTCCCAACGGCCGCAGATGACGTTTTCGGCCACGACGACCCGCGTGACACCCGGTAGCTGCGCCGTATTGAGCTGGCTCACTTGGGATGCCGATCGGGTCACACTGGATGGTGCGGAGGTGATCGCCCAGGATCGCCGCGAAGTATGCCCGCAAGCGACGCAGCGTTACGTGTTGGCAGCCGCAAATTCGGCCGGCCAGACCGTGCAAGAGATCACCGTGCAGGTGGTCGGCGCCAGCGTGCCGACGGCGGGGACGTCGGCCGCGGCGACTGCGACGCCGGTACCGATAGTGCCCGCACCGCCGGCGCAAGGCACAGCGGCTCCCACATCCCTCGCGCCGGTCGACCCCGCGACGCCTCTCGGCTTTGACGGCGCACGAGTGGTCGAAATGACCGTAACGCCTGCGGCGCAACCGACGCAGGCCATCTCGCTCCCGCTGCTGCCAACCGCGACGCCCCATCCGCGCCGTACGCTGGGCGCGGATGGCCGTCCCACCCCGACTCCGATCCTGGTCGCCAGGGCGCAGGCCGGAGCGGAGAGCGCGGGCGGGGCAGCCGCGGCTGCCCCTGATTTGGCGGGAGGCGAAGCCGATGGGCGTGGCTTTACCCTGGCGCTGCTCCCCGGCTATGCCAGCTACCTGGGCATGGTTGCCGCGCTGATCGCGACCGGCGGCTGGCTTGCGCAGCGTCGCGCAAAGCCGGCTGCGCCGGGCGGCCGGAAAGCACGAGCTTCGCGTGGCTGACCAAGACACCTTCCACCCGATCGCCTGGCTGACCTGGCTGGTCGCCGCCGCGCTGCCGGCGCTCTCCACGCGCAACCCGCTCTACCTGAGCCTCGTCCTGCTGGCGGTCGCGATCAATTACGCGGCTCTCGGGCGGCGCAGCCCGCTGGCGCGCAGTTGGGGCGCGTTCGTGCGTTTCGGCGCGGTGCTCTGGCTGCTGACGATCCCTTTCAGCGCACTGACATCGCATTACGGCACCCTGGTGCTTTTTCGCCTGCCCCGGAGCTGGCCGCTGATCGGCGGTCCCATCACGCTTGAGGGGGTGCTGTACGGCGTCACCGGCGGCCTGGCATTGGTCACCCTGCTGCTGATCTTTGCGACGTTCAACGTGGCAGTGGACCAAGCGCGGCTGCTGCGCATGACGCCCGGCTTTATCTACCAGGCCGGGGTGGTGGCCGGCATCGCGGTGGCCTTCGTCCCGCAGATGGTGGCGGCCTGGCAGGCGATTCGCGAGGCGCAGCAGGTGCGCGGCCACAAGGTGCGCGGGCTGCGCGACATGCTGCCGCTGATCATGCCGTTACTGGTGATGGCGCTGGAGCGCGCGATGCAGCTTGCCGAATCGATGGAGGCGCGCGGCTTTGGGGGCCAGATCGTGGCGGCATCGCCGCGTGAGCGCACCCTGAACCAGCTTGCACTCTTGGGCGGGCTGGGTCTGGCGGCCGCCGGGTTTGCCGGCAACGGCTTCTGGCCCGAACGCCGGTTGCTGGCGGGTTTGCTGTTGGGCGCCGGCGCGATCCTGGGGGTGTGGAGCTTTTGGGACCAGGGCCGGCGCGTGCGCCGCACCCGGTATCATCGGTGGATCTGGGCGCGGGCTGATCGGCTCGTGCTCGCGGTCAGCCTGGTTAGCCTGATCGGCTGGGCCGGCTGTTGGCTGGCGCGCAGCGAGTGGCTGCTTTATTATCCCTTCCCGCCCTATTCACTGTGGCCGGTGTTCCACCTGGCGCCAGGGATCGCGTGCCTGTTGTTGGTCGTCCCGGCGTTGTTGTTGCCGGGGGCGGAATAGGCCGAGTGTCAAATGGCGCATGCCCAAGATCTAACGGATGTGCCGTCTATTCTTCAGCCGCGGGTGAGCTTATGATCGAACTTAGCCACGTCACCTATACCTATCCCGATCAACCCACACCGGCGCTGGCCGATTTTTCGGTGGCGATCCGCCCCGGCGAATTTGTGTTGGTCGTTGGCCCCTCGGGGTCGGGTAAATCGACGTTTCTGCGCAGCCTCAACGGGTTGGTGCCGCATTTCTACGGTGGCCGTTGGGCGGGCCGGGCCGCAGTGCTGGGCCGCGACCCCGTGGCATTGGCCCCGCGCGGCATGGCCGATCTGGTAGGGTTTGTTTTCCAGGATCCTGAGGCGCAGTTTGTGGTGGATACGGTAGAAGACGAGCTGGCATTCGCGATGGAGAACTTCGCCCTTGCGCCGGCCACCATGCGCAAGCGCGTTGAAGAAGTGTTGGATCAGATGACCATCGCGCATCTGCGCGATCGGCGTATCAGCACGCTTTCGGGCGGCGAGAAGCAGCGCGTGGCGATCGCCGCGGTGATGGCGCTGCAGCCTGAGGTGCTGGTGTTGGACGAGCCCACATCGCAGCTCGATCCGCAGGCCGCGGACGAGGTGCTGACGGCCCTGCGCCAATTGAACGAAGATCTGGGCCTCACCGTGATCCTCAGCGAGCACCGGCTGGAGCGCGTGGCGCAATATGCCGACCGCATGCTCTACCTGCCGGCGCGGGGCGTGTCGCCCGTGCTCGATGAGCCTCGCTCGGTGATGGCGCAGCTCCCGCTGGTGCCGCCCCTGGTCGATTTGGGACGCCGG
>JAPKMS010000053.1 GCA_026645775.1 Anaerolineae bacterium | reverse complement strand
CGCCAGGATGAGTCCGATGCTCAACAAACTCAGGCTGAACGCGAGCAAAGCTAGCAGACGACGTGACATCAGAGCTTCTCCTGAACACCCATGCCAGGCGCTTACGCAGTGCCTGGCACGTAGCTGTCATCAATGGTACCAGATCGTCAGTTGGGGCGCCTGGGCGGCCGTGCAGGGACTCCAGCCTAACTCGCTGCAGAAGCTGTAGGTCACTGCGCCGCTGACCGCCGCTTGAAGCAACACCAGGCCCTGGTTGTCCGCCGGGTTGGCGGCCCAGGCCTGCGCCTGCGCCTTCACATCCAGGTCGATCCACGCGCCGCCGGCGCTGGCCAGGTCGGCCGTGCCGGCCGCTTCCGCGGCATAGTCGCTGCCGCTGCCCAGGCCGATGGTTTGCCAGTTGACCCCGGTCTGGCGCTGCGTCTGGTTAGTTTGGCTGTCGGTCCAGTCCGCTAGCACGCCGTGCGCGGCCAGGGTCAGGGTATTGCCATTGCTGCGGCCCGTCTGGTAGAGCCTCAGCGTCGCTTCGTCGACCGTGGCGGTAATTGGAATCGTCGGGAGGTCGAAGTGCAGCAACGCCTTTTGCGCCCCGCTGGCGTCGACCCGCAGATACGGCGAGGCGTTGTAGCCGCTGCCTGAGCCATCGAAGTACGTTGCCTGTGTGCCGGCATAGCCGTTGGCCCCTTGCTGGAAAGTCACCTTGACCGGCGGGGGTGGCGCCAGGTGATAGCGCAACGTCAGCTTCGGTGCTTGCGCCGCCGTGCAAGGACTCCAGCCCAATTCGCTGCAGAAGTCGTAGGTCACGTAGCCGCTGGCCGTCTGCGGTGAGGCCCGTCAGCGTCATGCCGGATCGCGCAAGAATGCGGCGAGAATGCCGCTGGCCTGGCGCGTCAACTGCTGTTTCATGTGATTCGATAACGGGGGGCGGTGCAGACCGCCGAGGAGACCGGTTTTGTTTCACGTTCCCGGTCTTGTCAACCCCACCCGAAGAGCTGGGCTGTTGGCGCATCATGAGGCCCTCCTTGTGAACATGCTACGCACGCGCGATCACGCATTGACCGCTGGTGGAGGGGAGCGCCAACGGTGCGGCTAAAGGGTCGTGCATTTCACCTGCAAAGAAATTTTAGCACGGACGATGGTGTCTGTCAATGGTTGTTAAAAAAGTTACATAGAGCGATTCTTGCCTACCGCGGGTGCGTGTTTTTTTGCGCTGAATCGTTGCTTCGTGCTTACCTCGCCAACGCCTGCGCCAAATCCGCGATGATGTCCGCCGGGTCCTCGATGCCCACCGATAGCCGCACGAGCCCGTCGCCGATGCCGATGGCACGGCGCAGCTCGGGCGCGAGCGCGCGGTGCGACGACATGGCCGGGTACAGCGCCAGGCTGTAGACGTCGCCCAGGGTGGTGGCCGGCAGCACCAGCCGCAGCGCCTCCATGAACCGGAAGACGCGCGCCCGGTCGCCGTCGGCCAGGTCGAAACTGATCATCGCGCCGTACAGCCCGCGGTCAAACAAACGTGACGCCAGCGCGTGCTGCGGATGGTCGGGCAGCCCCGGGAAGTTGACGCGGCTCACCTGGGGCTGCTCCGCCAGCCACGCGGCCACCCGGACGGCGTTCTCGCACTGGCGCTGCACCCGCAACGGCAGCGTCTTGATCCCCCGCAGCACCAGCCACGCTTCCTGCGGCCCCAGGTTCGCGCCGAGCAACTTGTTGATCTCGTTCAGCTCCCGCCGCCGCGCCGCGCTGGCCACAACCGCGCCGCCCAATACGTCGCCGTGCCCGCCCAGGTACTTGGTCGCACTGTGCACCACGTAATCCGCGCCCAACGCCAATGGCCGGCACAGGTACGGCGTGGCAAAGGTGTTATCGACGATGAGCGCCGCGCCCACACCGTGCGCCTGTTCCGCCAGCCGCGGCAGGTCTGCCACCTTGAGGAGCGGGTTGGAGATCGTCTCGACGATCAGCGCGGCCGGGCTTGGGGCCGCCGCAAGGGCCGCCCCAACGGCGTCCGGGTCCGCGGCATCGACGAAACGGGCGGTCACGCCCTGGCTGGCAAGCAGCCTGGTGAGCAGGGCATAGGTCGCGCCGTACACATCCTGCGCCGCGACGACCGTGGCGCCGGCCCGCGCCCCCGCGGCCAGCAGCGCGCCGTGGATGGCCGCCATGCCCGAGCTGTACGCCAGCGCGGCCTCCCCGCCCTCCAGCGCGGCGACTGCCGTTTCGAGAGCTGTCACGGTCGGGTTGCCGTAGCGGGTGTACATCGGCCCGTCGTGTGCGCCCGAAAACGCCGCGTCCAGCGCCTCCATGTCCTCGTAAATATAGCTGGAGCTAGGGTGGATCGGCGTGGCGACCGGCGTGAAGTCAGGCTTCGCGGCCCGTTCGCCCGCATGGACGGCCAGGGTATGAATGGAGGAAGTGGGCATGGTGGCTCCTTTTGGGCTGAAGGTTGGTGGTTGCAGGTTGAAAGTTACGGGGTCAAGGTT
>JAPKMS010000007.1 GCA_026645775.1 Anaerolineae bacterium | reverse complement strand
CCGGCCGCCTCGTCGAGGTGCAGCAGCATGTCGGCGTAGTTCGACGCCTCGCGCCAGTCGGTGATCAGCGCGTCGGCCTCCTGGGTGAGGTTGTAGACGCCGGTGGCCGCGCCGCCCATGTGTACCTCGCCGGTCAGGGTCACGGTTTCCTGTGGGTTGAGGACGAAGGCCTCCGGCGCGGGGCCGGTGAAGGTCGCCGGGAGATCGGCGCTGAGCAAGCCCTGGGCGTAGCGGTTGAACAGCTCGTTCTTCACCGTGGCCTGGTAGTCCAACACGTCGTTGGGGCGGACGACCAGGTCCTCGGGATTGTGCCGCCCCGCGGCCAACTCGGCGATCTGGGCCTGGGTCAGCGCGTGCGGGATCATCACCACGTCGTCGATCCGGCCGTTGGCCGGGTAGGAGGATGCGTTCCAGGCCGCGATGCCGATGCGCAGCGGGTTCGTGTTGGGCTTGATGGGCCTGGCGCTGGCGGCCGTCTGGCCCACCTGCTGCCCGTTGACATAGCCGGTCAGGCTGCCGCCGGAGCGCCACGTCACCGCGATGTGCGTCCACGTGCCGGCGGGCACGCTGCCCCATTGCGCCGTGGTGGCCGCGCCGCTGGTGTCCCAGATTTTGGTGTTGAGTCCACCACCAGCTACGCCCAGCAGGTAGCCGTCCCCGTTCGTGGTCTTGCCCACGATGTCTTGCCGGCTGCCGGCGCCGTCCAACCGCACCCAGGCCGCCAGGGTCAGCTCATCGTCGGGGTTCAGCCGCTCGGTATGCGCCACCTCCAAGTAGTCGTTGGCGCCGTCGAACTGCGGGGCGTTGCCGTATTTGCCCTGGTGGCCGGCCAACGGGCATCCCCCATCGGCCACGCACGCGGCGTTATGGGCGTAGCCGGAGTCGTCACGGAAGGCGTTCGCGCCGTCCAATTCATCCAGGCGCAGCAACAGCCGCGGTGCGGTCTGTTCGGTCACTTCCGAGCTGAAGGTCAGGATGTTGAGGTCGGAGCGGACGCGCGGGTGGAAGCCGAACGTCTTCTCCTGGAAATCGGACAGGGTGTCGTCGTCGCCGTCGATGCTGAGGGGATCGGATGTGACCCAGGTCTTCAACTGGCTGCCGTCCGCGGCGAAGTCGTAGACGAACTCCCAGCCGGCCACTTCTTCGCCGTCGGTCAGGCCGTCGTAGTCGCTGTCCGCGCGGTTGGGATCGGTCTTGAGGATCGTCTCGTCGTAGTCGTTCACGCCGTCGTCGTCGGAGTCCAGGTCCTGGGGGTTGGTCCCAAGCTGGGACTCGTAGAAATCGGACAGGCCATCCTCATCGGTGTCCCACTTCAGGTCATTAGGGTCGGCGCCGCCGTCAGCCTTGCTGCGCAGGCCGTCGCCGTCCGCGTCCTTCAGGCGCGAGAAGGCCGGGGAGGTATCCTGGCTCCAGCCCAGGGCATAGCCGCTGGCCTTGGTTGTCAGCTCGTAGAAACCATCCAGCGTGGGCGGGAAGATGTCGAAGCGCATGTGGTCGCCCAGGTTGATATTGCTGGACGCCTTTTCGGTACGGATGTAGCAGATGGGGATGGCCGGGATGCCGAACAGTAAGATGGGGATCAGCCAGCACTCCTGGGCCGGAACCGCGAAGCCTTCATTGAGGTAGAGCGGAATCGGCAGATTGATGCCGGCCTCGGTGAGCGGAGTCTTGGTGGATGCATCCTCGTAATAGGTATAAGCCTCGGCCCCGTCGGTATCGGGGGACCATTCGTACTGACGGATGCCGTAGCGCGACAGGTGCTCGTGGTAGTCTTTGGCGCTTTCATCCAGATGATAAACGAAGGTGGAGGAGCGCAGGTTGTCGGCGCTATACTGCCACCAGTACAGCCCGGCCATCCAGTTGTACTGGGTGTCGCTCCAGTCAATCAGTTCGACCTGGTTGCGGATGGTGGCTTCCATGATGAGGCTGTTACCGACCGCCATGCCCAGGGTCGAATCGAGGAAGTCCTGGGAAAACTCGTGGATTTTCAGGCGCTCATCATCGTCCAGGTTCACCATGATGGCGCCGCTATAGATCGTCCACCGGATGCCGTAGACCATATAGCCGGTGATGCCCAAGCAGACCGGATTCTCGGAATGCGCCAGGCCACACGCCAGCATGATGACCGAATCAATCAGGCCGATGATCGCCGCGATGATCTGACCGACGATCGGAATCGCGGCAATGGCAATCATGATCACGGCGGCGATGGTGGCAGCCACCTGGGTTGCGAAGGCGTAGTTCGCGGCCATGCTGCCCGCTTTGACCCCGTTTGAAAAAAGCCCGTAAGCGAACATGCCCCAGGTAACTACCTCGATCAACAGGAAACCAATCACCACTGCCTTGGTGATAGGAGTGATGGCATTACCGATCTTGTAGAGATTGGTCCCAGCGCTCACGAGGGTGTATACGGAAAACAATGTTATGCCGGCATTCAACGCATGGGCAAGCGGTTCTATACCGTAGGATTCGGCAATCATGTACCCTGCTATGATCGCAGTCGCCAGCAAAGTCAGAGCCCCGGCCTTCAAGAGGCCTTTGTTCACTTGCGAGCGTTGGTGCTTGAAGAGCACACTGTACGTGCCGTTCGGGTCAAATTTGCGCAATTCAGCCAGAAAGCCCCCTGAGCTCGAGTCCCGCGGTGATCTGGCCCGCCATTTTGGAGAGGATCGTAGTCATCGATTTGGTAACTCTGACGTACTGGCCACCGATCTTGTCCGCGGTTCCGAGCACTTTTTTCAGGTCAGGATCTGCATAGGACGCATCGTGATAACCGACCAGAGCCGAACCAACCTGCACCAACGCTGAATTGCCGTGATACATCGCCAGGTAGAACATCTTCGCGATGAACACTTGTCCCTGGCGAATGTCTTCGTACTGCGGGTCATCCTGGTATTCGTCGAAGATCTCCTCGTAGCGGACCTCGATCTTGTCCCAGTATTCGTCGATGGGATAGGATTCCCATTCTCCGTCTTGATACCGATAGGGGGCCCAACTCATCGTGACCTGGGTCTCTTCGGGGCTGTTATCGGGATCAAGCTCGAGGGTGATCTTGACCGTATCGGAGACTGCTTCGGTCGTCGTGGTGTCAGCGCCGAGATCGGAGGTGCGGTAGCGGCTCTCTTGGGTGAACAGCAGCGTCGGCGCGTCGCTGCCATCGTTCACGGAACTCAGGAACGCGTCGTTCAGGATCTTCTCCGTCTCGGTCATGGCCAGGCGGAGGTACTCATCCTGCCGATCGTAAGAGAAAGTAACCACCTGTGTCGCGGTGACCGGCACGCCCCAGAGTGCGTCATCACCGTCCGCATAGCCGTTGTTCTGGTTGGTAGGATAGTCCCAACGGGCGTGGATTTCGGCGGTGGTGATATCGCGCTGCCCGTCGCCATCCTCATCGCGGCCGGTGATGAAGGATTTGTCCAGCCCCCAGGCCAGGTTCCACAGCCAGTCGTCGTACCTACGGGACTGCTCATCTTCCTGAGCCGGGTCTTCGTAGACCACTGCGATGTCCACGCCGTGATCTTCGCGCGCGACCAGACCAGTGAGATACCAGGTCTCCGGGTAGGCGCGCACGACCTGGAGCGTATCAAGCACCCACTCATCTTCGGTACACAGGCCGGCGAACTCTTCCCCCTCATTGCACCGGTGATCCGTGAGCATCTGGATCACCCAGACGACGTTGACCTTCTGGGTGTCGCCCCATTGGTCGGTCGTGGGCCAGTAGGCCATGCGGCCAGCGAAGGCTGTGCGGTCGGACCCGGTCTCATCGGCCACCAGGTTCAGGGGCACGTAAGCCAGCAGCGTGCCGTCGTCGTCTTTCTCGCGTACGCTGATCCCGTAGGGGTCGAGCGGGTCGCGATCCACCATCTGATCGGCGAAGGGGCCGTTGACCACATTGCCGATGTCGACGCAGTAATCCTTGCCTGAGATGGTCAGTTTCAGGCCATGCTTGCCATCCGCCAGACCGGTCAGCTTTTGGTTCAAAATCGTGCGTGAGGCGCCGTCGGCAACGCCCGTGAAGGTATACAGATTGTTGCCCAGATTGTGGCAGGAGTGCTCGTTGATGGCCACCTGGGATGCGTCACCGGAATGCAGCGAGAAATCCACGGCGACGTCAGCCCCATCCTGTTCGAAATGGACGGTTGCGGTGAGCGCACCGCTGAACTTGACGTCGATCTCCGGGGTCGTGAACTTCAAGGGGAAACTCTCCCCGGTCATCTCGATTTCCAGCATCGGGATCAGGCGCATGTCGCCATTGTCGGCGTTGGCAGAAACCGCCTGGTTTTCCTGGGCAATATCCGCGAAGGTGGAGTCGTTGCCCGCTTTGCGCTGGATTTGCCCGTCTTCGTCACTGCTGGGCCAATCCAGAACGTTGAGCGCGTACCAGAGGTGGTCCTCGTTTTCAGAGCGCAGTTGGAAATCCACGAAGGCCGGTTCATCAGCTTGCAGTCCATCGACTTGTAGCAGAAGCGGGTGGTCTTCGTCGAAAAGATCGCCGTCGTTATCATCGAAATCGTAAGGCGAAAGATCGACCGCGTCGGGCACGCCATCGCCATCATCGTCGCGGTCGGACGGGTCGGGCGTGCCATCGCTGTCGCTGTCCTGGCAAGCGACCGCATCGCCCGGCGAAATCTCGCCTGCGTCGGGATCGACGACTTTGTCCCAGCATTCCAGCGTGTCGAGTTGGCCGTCGTCGTTCGTGTCAGGGCTGTTCGGATTGCTGTACCACCGCTCGTTGTTGTAAAGGAACCCAGCCACCTCAGCATTGTCGGTGATCCCATCCGCGTCAGTGTCCGATTCGTCCGGGTCGGTTCCCAGGCGGGATTCCTGGGCATAGGTGAGCCCGTCGCCGTCGTCATCGCTGTCGGGATCGGGATCGTCCGCCGTGCTGCGTGTGGCGTGTTGCGTATTCGAGGCCGCTGACTCCTGACCGCTGGCCACTGCCGCCAGCGGGTCACGATGGGCGTCCCACGCGGCGCCGGCCATCTCTTGCTGGAACTGTTGCTCTGCCGCCTGCTGTTGCTGGCGTTGCTCATATTCCGCCTGGCGCGCGGCCTGCTTCTGGCCCCACGCGTAGACCTGCTGGCCTTGCAGCAACGGGGTGACGATCATGGCGAAGATGATGCTGATGACCACCGCGGCATAGACCCGCGTAGATCGACGGTTGACGAGCATGACGAGCAGCAGGCCCAACACGACCAATCCCACGCCGGCCTGTGAGGCGGAGGACGCCCAATCACGCACGGCGCGCAGCGGCTCAGGCAGATTTCTCACCACCCAGGCGAGCGCAGTCGAGCCGCCTGCTGGGTTGAGAGGATCGGCCTGCGCCAGCATCGCGCGCGGGAAGTTGGAAAAATCCGTCTGAACATCCACGGCGACGCGTTCGCCGCTCGCCTGCTGGGGGTACTCGATGTGCATGGTCAGGCGCAGCGGCAGGCCGTCGTCATCGATCCAGACCTCGCCATCCCCGACCGCGCGGCGCAGAGAGTCGGGCGTGTCCAGGTGGAGGCCCGCGGGGAGTTCACCGGTGCGGCGGAGTTGCTCTTCGAGCTGGTCGCGGATATGGTCGGCGAAGGCGGGGCCGTCGAGGGCGAAGCCGTACTGCGTATAGCGTACTTCGTAATTCCTCCCCGCGGATTCGGTCATTCGCTGATTCGCTGATTCGCTGATTCGCTGAACGTTTTTCACGCCCGCCAGGTAGGCCAGGAGGTCGTTGTTGGGCGCGAAGCTGCCGGCGAAGTTGTCCATTTCCTGCCACTGACCGCCGGCGGCACGGCCGTAGGCGCGCTCGCCTTCGATGCGCAGCTCGACGCTGTCTTGCGGGTTGGATGTGCTCGCAGCCCCCTGCCACATGCGCAACAGCAGCGCCTGGCCGGGCAAATCCGCGTCACCCTCCAGGTAGACGGTCTCCACCCGGCTGCCCTGGCCGACATTGGCGATGCTCGGTGCGGGATGGGTGGTTTGCACCACGCGACTGGCGAAGCGATATGCGCCCGCCTGCTGCGCGGCCTGCCAGGCGGCCTGCACCGCCCGTGCTGGCGCTACCTCCCGCGGCGTGGTGGACGCCACGCTGGCGCGCGCCTGCGTCCAGGCAGCGTCCGCCCGCGCGACGAGCGCATCGCGCGCCCGCTCCAACAACGCGACCGCGCGGTTCGTCGAGCGCGCGATCAGCGCGGGCGGGTGCACGGCGCCGACGGCGACGAACAGAAGCATCAACGCCAGCCCGGCGACGGCCAGGGCCAGGGTCAGGCGTTTGAGGGATGGTGAGAGTTTCATGTTCATCCTCCTCAGGCGGCGTGCCTGGTGGGCTTGGTGAATAGTATCGAATGGCGCTATTTGTCTTTTGCTTCCGAAGTGTCGCCCGCGCTCGCGGGCTCCAACGAAACCCTGAGAGCTTGCCAAAACGCCAGCAAACTCCCCAGGTCGGGAAAGTGCTGGCGCTCGCCGGTGGCCGCACTCTGCACGGTCACGCGATAATCGGCCACGCCGTCGCGCTGCGTCGGCCATAGGCGAACCAGGTAGGACTGATAGGTGAGATGATTCTG
>JAPKMS010000418.1 GCA_026645775.1 Anaerolineae bacterium | reverse complement strand
CTCAGAACCCTCAAGGCCGAGCGGTTCGTGCTCGATTGGCGCAAGCAGCAGCAGGCCCGCGCGGCGGTCAAGCTCGCCATCGAAGATGCGCTGGATCGCGGCCTGCCGCCGGTTTACACGCCTGGGCTGTTCAAACAGAAGTGTGAGGCGGTGTACCTGCACGTGTATGATTCGTACTATGGTGCGGGGCGGGGCGTGTACGCGATGACGGCATGAGCACGCCAAGGAGATGGAAGCCATGAGGCTGGAAGCGATCAAGTGCCCCAAATGTGATGCACGTCTGAATCTTGTTGAGGCAGCCAAGTTTTGCGCTTGCGATCACTGCGGTAACAATTTCGTGGTTCATTGGCCCCAGCCTGCGCAACCAGAACTAACCCCGTTTCAAGCCATCCTCGAGCGACTTGTCACCCAGCAGGACTTTCTTGTCGCTGATCGAAGGCTTGGGTATCTTGCTCAGGACATCAGTGAGTCTCAGGCAGAGATGCGCCAGGCAAGCGCCGCGTTTGTGGCAACACAAGGAGACATTACCGCTGTCAAGGCGAAGTACAATGAGAAAATCCGCAATGCCTTGGTCTGCACGGGATTATTGACTGTGTTCAGCCTGGTGATGTTGATGGTATTTTTTGCGTCGCTTGGTGATTCGGGCGCCGGCTGGGGGTTACTGCTGGCCGTCGGCGCAGCGCTTGGGGCATGGTACTGCCATCAGTTGTGGAAGAAGACGATGGCGGGCGAACCGGCTGAACTCCGAGATGCCGAAGAGCGCGCAGACCTGGCTCGGGAGCGCTGTATCGCGGCCCAGGCTCAACTCAAAGAGCTTGAGCTTGAGCAGGTTTTGTGTGAGGGCAAAACGCGTCGTTTCCGATATCATGGAGATAAGAGCTGATCAGGCAGGCTGATTTCTGCCTCCACAAATTGGGTGCAGCTCGTGTTTTGGTTCAAATCACCGCGGCGCTCTCCGCCAGCGTCGCCAAATTCTCCTCGGCCACCGCGCCGCGCGCGCCCCGGCGGATCGCGGCCTCGCAGGCTTCGATCGGGAAGAGGTTCAGGTGTCGCAGCGCGGCGCCGGCCATCAACAGCCCCAGGTTCTTCTTGCCGCCCTTGACCCCGGCTGCCTCAAAATCGAACACGACCTTGCGCGCGGGGGTCTCCAGCCCGGCGAACTCCGGCGTCACGAACAGCCAGCTCTCCGGCGTCAGTGCGCGCAGGTAGCGGCCGGCCATCTTGCGGCCGTCTTCGCTCACCAGGATCAACGCGTCGGGCCGGGTGACGCCGGTGAAGAGGATCTCCCGCGGGCTGAAGATCAGCTCGCTGATGCTGTGGCCGGTCTGCACGGTGACGGGGTAGTCGTCTCCCTGCGCGGCCCACAGCCCGGAGAGGATCGCGGCCTCGCCGATCGTCCGGGCGGTCGAGCGCACCTTGCCGCCCGCCGCCCCGGCGATCACCAGCCGGAACTCGCGGTCGAGTGTCGACGTGAACTGCTGGGGCAGCGGCCGCGGCCGCAATGGCAGCTCCCCGCCGCCGCTCCTCGCGAAGCACGTCCCTGCCCCGCGCAGCGTCCGCGCATACTCCGGCCGCTCCTCGCGATGCAGCAGACCTGCCTGCATCCCCAGCGCGGCCCGCGTCCCCTCCAGCGCCTTGCGCGTGAACTCGTTGTTCGGCACGTAGTACGCCGTGCACAGCTCCCAGATGTCCAGCAGGGCGAACGATTCGCTCGCCACCGCCTGGGCGATGGCGTCCGGCAGCTCCCGGTCGAACGCGGTGCCGCGCCAGACGTAGCCCGCGCCGTTCACCGCGACCGTGGCGCAGATGTCGAGCGGCCGTTCGAGGTTGCCGCCGCGCGTCGTCGCGGTGACGCCGCCGGGTGGGGTGGTGACGCTGTGCTCGCCGCCGGTCATGCCGAAGTTGAAGTTATTGAACACCAGCACCGTCAGCCCGATGTTGCGCCGCGCGGCGTTCAGCAGGTGCGCGCCGCCGATCCCGGCGCCGCCGTCCCCCATGATCACGATCACCTTGAGGTCAGGATCGGCCAGCTTGATGCCGGTGGCGTAGGCGATGCTGCGGCCGTGCAGCCCGTGGAAGGCGTGCGTGGCGAAGTACTGGTCGCCCAGCCCCTGGCAGCCGATGTCGGTGACGATCACCGTGCGTTTGGGATCGAGCTCCAACTTGCTCAGCGCCGCGTTGAGCTGGTTCAGGATCAGCCCGTGCCCGCAGCCGGGGCAGAAGGGGTAGGCGCGTTCGTTGCGGTAAGTTTGGGGTATCATGGTGATCTTTCCTCAAGACGTAACGTGGGCTGGGGATTAGGGATTAGGGACTAGGGACTAGGTGCTAGGTGCTAGGGACTAGTCACTAGTCACTGGTCACTGGTTCCTAGTCCCTGGTTATCGCTTCCAAGAACTGCGCTGGGGTGATCAGTTCCCCGTCCACGCGGTGGATCCCGCTCACGGCGGGCGGGATGCGCCGGCTCTGCGCGGCCCAGCGGAAGATCACCCGCTCGACTTCCCGGCGTAAGTCCCCCAGGTTTAGCTCGGCTATCACGACTTGCTCAACCATGCCCTGGCAGCCGGGGCCGCACAGCGCTTCTACGATGACATCTTCCGGGAGCGGCCAGAGGCTTTGGAGGGTCAACGTGGAAACGGCGCGCCCTGCACGCCGCGCACTCTGGGCGGCTTCGGCCATTGCCCGCGCGGTGATGCCGTAAGCGATGAAGAGGGTGTCGGCATCTTCCTGCAGATCGGGCTTTGCAAACACGAGTTCTTCGCTGTGATCTTCGATCTTGCGGCGCAGATGTTCGTTGAGGCGGCCGACTTTGCCGGGGTCCTTGGTCAGGAAGCCGTGCTCGTCGTGGCTGGAGCCGGTGAAGCGTGTGATGAACGGCCCGCCCACCGGGCTGAAGGGCGGCGGTTGATCCAGCGGCTCGGCACGATAGGGCATGAACGATTCTTCAGGTCGCAGGCCGGGGGCGCCTGGCGGTGCAGCTTCGGCCATCTGCCGGGCGCGCACGGGCGGATGCTCGTAGTCCACCACCTCCACCGTGCTCATCGATAGGAACATCTCCTTGTCGGTCAGCAGGAAGACCGGGCAGCGAAAACGCTCTGCCAGGTCGAAGGCGCGGCGAGTGAGGCTGTAGCACTCGGCCACGCTGCTGGGCGCCAGCGCGATGATCGGGTACCCGCCGGAACTGCTCCAGCGCACGAACTGGACGTCGCCCTGGCCGGGCGTGGTCGCGCCGCCGGTCGCCGGCCCCATGCGCTGGGCGTCTACGATCACCAGCGGCACCTCGCCCATGATCGCCAGCCCGATGTTTTCGCTGTAGAGGCTGATGCCGGGGCCGGAGGTGGCTGTCAGCGCCCGCGCGCCGGTCATGGCCGCGCCGATGCACATGCTGATGGAGGCGAT
>JAPKMS010000052.1 GCA_026645775.1 Anaerolineae bacterium | reverse complement strand
TGCCCCGTGGTCCAGGGTTGCATTGTGCCTGCATAGCCGAGCACCAAAACACAACCGTCTATGGTTCGTCAGATGAAGATTTGTGCTGTAGGGGCGAGGTTGCCTCGCCTTGGGCGTGGAAACCACGCCCCTACCGGCACAAAACACCATCTGAACGTCCATAGCAGGCATCAACAACGATCGATGGATAGGGTATCTCGGCGTGCGGCCGATACGCCCCGCAGCTCAGGGTCGGGACTGGATGGCGTCGAAGCGGTTTGGCATGACGCTGCAAGTCAAGACAACGAGAAAGGAGAGCAAGGATGCGGCTCATGCATGAGCGCTTCGGCGTCCTTCGACTGCGTTCCGGCCCAAAAACAGCCGGAACTCCGCTCAGGATGCCTCCGCTCAGTTTCTCATTTGGAATTCCTGACCCTCAAGCGTCCCTCTTCTTCAAGACTATACTTTTTCGCCGCAAAAGTATAGGGACAGCCGCCCTGGTTTGTGCTATCCTCCACACAACCATTCTCAGTGGATCACTGATTCTCTCCCCACCCGGTTCCTGATCGCGAGGGCGCTATGACCCTGCCCACCCGCATCGCCATCTGCGGCCGTTCGCTGATGTTGACCCTCGTCGCCGACAGCCTGGCCGGCCGGCCGGGCCTCGAGGTGGCCTACGTGGCCCCGCGCCAGCTCGATGCCCTGGCGCAACTGGCCGGCTGCGACCTGGTCATCGTGGAGCACGCGGACGACTGCGAAACCGACCATCTCATCCTCTCGCTGCTCCAATCGCGGCCCGACCTGCCGATCATCGGCGTGGACGCCAGTCGCAGCGTGTTGACCGTGCTCGCCAGCCGCCAGCAGCCCGCATCCAACATGGCTGACCTGACGCGGCTGATCGAAGGGGTCGTGGGGGACAGGGTGACAAGGTGACACGGTGACAAGGAGGGGCGAATCAGCGAATCAGCGAATGAGCAAATCCGCAATCTGCAATCCAACAGGAGGAATCCCATGCAACCCAACACTGATTTACGACGGAATCGTTTTGCGATCCTGGCCCGCCTGGGCCTGATCCTGGCGCTGAGCTATCTGCTCGCCGCGCCGGCCGCGGCGCAGCCACAAACGCCCAGTGGCCTCGAAGGCTTTGCGCTGCCGCAAGCCGCGCACGCTGGGCCGGCGTCGGTGCTGGCGATGTTCACCAACGGCAGCTTCGAAACCGGCGATTTCACCGGCTGGACGCGCGAGAGCTTCATCAACACGGGCCTGACGCCGCCGCCGCCCTTCACGGGCGCCGACATCAATCGCGGCGTGGGCGGAGATACCAGCGAAAGCGTGGTGCTGGGACCGTTTGCCGTCCCCGATTCGCAAACGGATCCGAATACCGACATGGAGTTCATCACTGGTGATCCCCCCATCACCTATCCACGCTGGGGGAAGTACGTGGCGCGCATCAACTCGCCTGACCCCAGCAGACCGGACTTGTATGGGGCAGCGTTTCAGGCGCACGCCAATACGCTGAAGCAAACCACCACCGTTGGCGCGGGTGATATTGATCCCGCCGACGGCCTGGTGCATGTCCGCTTTGCCTTTGCGCCGGTGCTGGATAAGCCTTACGACCACGTGGCCGACCATCAGCCTTACGTCTACATCAGCGTGCGGAACGTGACCAAGAGCCTCACACTGTTCGAGCGCTTCATCTTCGCCAGCCAGACCGATATACCCTGGAAAGAAGGCGCCGATGACATCTATGATGGCAACTGGGTCTACCTGGATTGGCAGGTGGTGGATGTCGCTCCCGGCGCCGCCAACCTGGCGGTAGGCGACCAGATCGCGCTGGAAGTGACGGTCGCCGGCTGTTCGGAGCTGGCGCACGGTGGGTACGTGTATGTGGATGCCTTTGGCAGCGAGTCCCCCGGCCTCTCCGTGAGCAAGACCGCGCCCGCCACCGCGCCGGCCGACACCGATCTGGTCTACACCTTCACCTATCACAACGGCTCTGGGGTCGAGCAAACCAACGTTCAGGTGGTGGAAACACTTCCTACTAGCGTGACCTACGTATCCGACACCGGCGGTTGCAGCCATGCCAGCGGCGTGGTCACCTGCGACCTGGGCACCGTGGCGGTGGACGGAAGTGGCTCCTTGTCGGTTACCACACACATCCAGGCCGGCACACCGGTGGGGACCAAGATCGTCAACGGCAACTACCTGATCCGGAGCGACCAGACCGGCGACATACTCGGCATGGCCGTGGAGACCGAGATTGTGGGGGAGACGCCGACCGTCCTGACCGGCGTCGTGACCGACCGCACCACCGGCGCGATCATCCCCGGCGCCACGGTGAAGGTCACCGACAGCGCAGGGCACGAATACACCACGACGACCAACGCCAGCGGCGAGTACACCTTCACCAGCACCGTCGCCAACCCGCTCGCCGCGGGGAACGCCACGATCGAGGCCGACTCGGTCGCCGGCTACGGCAGCGACAGCAAGATCAAGACCATCGTCGCCGGCACGACCAACACCCAGGACCTCTCCCTGCCGCCGCTAACGGACTTCGGCGACCTGCCCGCGCCCTACAAGACGCTGCTGGCCGACAACGGCCCGCGGCACTCGATCGTGAGCGGCGCGCCGTACCTGGGCGCGGTCGCGCCGGACGCCGAAACGGACGGTCAACCCAACGCGACCGCGACCGGCGACGACAGCAACGGAGTAGATGACGAAGAAGGCGTGGCGCGCGCCGCGGGCAGGGCCGGCGGCAACAGATGGACGAACGGCACGGTCTTCGGCGGGCAGGGCGGCGCGGTCAGCCTGACGATCTCGGGCGCCTCGGCCTGCCTG
>JAPKMS010000051.1 GCA_026645775.1 Anaerolineae bacterium | reverse complement strand
CAGACATCGAGAAGCGTCGACACCCGCCCGCCACCCCCCCGCAGGAGATCGCGCCGAAAATCCTGAACCTGGTGCGCCTGGCGCAGGCCATGGACGACACCGACCAGGCCCGCTTCCGGCGCATCTTTCACATCAGCGAGGTGACGGGCGCGCTGACCCCACCCGAGGCGATGCACGCCTGGATCCGCGGCTATTTCGGCTCGGTGGAGGCGGTGCAGACACAGCAAATCATCAAGGTGACCAACGTCGTCACCTGGGAAGGGGCGCTGTACAACGAACTGCGCGCCCGCCGGCCCCAGGAGGTCCGCAGCACCGCTGACCTCGCCCGGGTGATCGAGGAGACCCGAAATGACCCGTTTTGCCGGCCCCTGGATGGCACCCCGGAGGATGTCTTCGGGCGGGTGCAAGGCCAGCACGCCATCACGGCCAGCAACGTCGCCAAATACGACGGCATGCACGGCGTGGTGATCTTCGATGAGCATGATCCGCTGGCCCTCACCCGGGAACGCGTCAAAGATTATGTCGATACTGCCTGGGCCTGGGGACAACGCGCCTACGCTGCGGACCCAGAAGCCAGCTACTTCTTCTTCATGTGGAATTGCGTCTGGAAGGCGGCCGCCTCGCTCGTCCACGGCCATTCGCAGATGACGCTGACCCGCGAGATGCACTATCCCAAGATCGAATTTTTGCGCCGGGCCGCCTGCGCCTACCGGGACCAATACGCGGCCAACTATTTCGAGGACCTGGCGGCCGTGCATCGCGGCCTGCACCTGGGGCTGCGCTGGCGCTCGGTGGACGTGGCCGTGTCGTTGACGCCGGTCAAGGAACGCGAGACCCTGCTGATCGCGCCCAGCCTGAACGATGACCTCAAAGAGGCCATCTTCATCGTCCTGGACGCCTTCGTGAAGCGGCTAGGCGTCACCAGTTTCAATGTCGCGATCCAGATGCCGCCCATCGGGCCCGCAGCCGAGGACTGGAGCGGCTTTCCCGTCGTCGCCCGGATCGTCGACCGGGGCGACCCGATGAACCGCACCGGCGACATCGGCGCTATGGAGCTCTACGCGGCCAGCGTGATCGGCTCCGATCCCTTCTTTGTGGCCGAGACGCTCGGCGCCGGCTTCGGGGCGTGAGGCCCGTCCGCGCAGTGATGCCGGCCAGGGCGCCCTGGCCGGCGTCACTGCGTTTGCTGCCCGCGGACCCACCGCGGGGCAACCGTTATGTCACCTCACGGGTGCTCAAGTCCCGGCCGCCGCGCAGCTCCAGCTCGTAGGCGTCGAACTGCCGCTCCACCGCCATGCCCGCTTTCTCGTACAGCCGCGTCGCACCGGTGAGGCTTGCCGAGTCCACCCCCAGCTTGGCGCGGCGCTTGCCGCGGCCGTAGAGCGCGCCGAAGCAGGATTGCAGCAGCGCCAGCGCCACCCCCCGCCGGCGCCACGGCCGGCGCACGCCCAGCGCGAAGATCCAGCCCGCCTCGGGATCCTCGGCCCAACGATCCTGGCACAGCGCGGTGCCGGCGACCTGGTCGTCGGCCATCGCCACGAAGAAAAGCGTCGGATCGCACGTCGGCCCGGTGTCCATCCAGTGCTGCCACTCCTCATAATCCTGCTCGAAGGGCGTCTCGACGGTGCCCCAGTGATCGCGGAACTCCTCGCGCACCGCTGAGATCAGCGCCCGGTCCTCGATCCCGCGCACGAAGGGCCGGATCACCAGCCCAGGGGGCAGCACGGGCGCGGGCGGGGGGCCGGCAAAGTCGATCACCATGCGGAGATTGTGGCGCACCAGCATGTAGCCCTGGTCGCGCAGCAGCCGGGCGGCCGCAACGTCATCGCTCAGCTTGAACTGGCGGAGGATCACGCGGGCATCGGCGGGCGCGGCCGCCACTAACTGCCGGCCGCGCGCTTCGGCCCAGCCCGCCAGCGCCGCGCCGATCCCCTGCCCCTGGTGCTGCGGATGCACTACCGCGGTGACGAAGTGCCGGACGTGCGGTTCGCTGTCCCACAACTCGGCGATGCCCGCAAAGGGCCCGTCGGGCCCGACGACGGCCAGCGTGTTCGTTGCCAGGTTCATCCGGTTGGGCTGGTCCCAGTCGCTGCGGATTTCGCCGGCCTCGATGCTCGGCCGGCCGGTGAGTGCGATGTTGTAGGCGTTTTCCAGCTCCGCTGCGGCCTCAGCGTCGGCCAACGTGACCGGCCGGGCTGTGTAGCCGCGCGGCAGGCGGACGGGAAAGATCGAAGGCTCGGAAGGTAACATGGTGTATCGCTCCCCCTTGCAGGCGCCAGGGTGCTGGCATCCGGTGATTGGCCGATCAGGCTGGCTGCGGGATGCCCGGTCAGGCGGCCAGGGCCCGTTCGGGCAAGGCCCGGCCTGCGGGCTCGCGCCGCCCGACGTCGGCGGCCATCCGGCTGCCAAGCGTCACGCGCGCCCGGTGCAGGCGGCTCTTCACCGCGCTGACGCTTGCGCCGAGCACGGAGGCGATCTCGGCGTAAGAAAGCCCGCCCCAGTAGTGTAACACAATCGCACGGCGGTCCTTCGGGGGCAGCAGCGCCAACCAGGCTGCGACCTCGTCCTGGCGCTCGTGACGCAGCGCCAGATCCTCGGGGCCAGGCGCCGCCGTGCGCAGCGGCAACATCTCATCATCTATCGACAGCCACTGCCAGCGGCGCCGGCGCAGACGATCGATGCAATAATGGCTGGCGATGGCAAACAGCCAGGTTTTGAAAGGCCGCGCGGGATCGTAGCGATCAAGCTGGCTGTAGGCACGGACAAAGGCCTCCTGCGCCGCGTCCTCCGCCTCGCTGGCATTGCCCAACATGCGATAACAGAGGTGATAGACGGCGGTCTGGTGCCTCTCCACGATCGGCGTGAACGCGGCCGGGTCGCCCGCGAGCACGCGCCCAATGAGCTCGGATTCCTCCATCGGACGCACCCTCACCCTCAGCCCATCGCCGGGCTCAACACGGACGGTGCGTAGCGCCGCTCCAGCCGCAGCCCCGCCGCCACTAACAGACGTCCCAGCCGCCACAGCGACCGGCAAACCTGACAGGTCAGCCAGTGGCGCGGGACCAGGCCCGCCGCTCGCAACTGGCGGTGCTGCTCTGCCTGGGCCCGGATGTCAGCCAGGTGGTCGAGCCAGAATTCGAGAGGCGGCAACATCAGATCGTTTTGCGGAACCATTTTGTCTCCCTATCCTCCCCGTGCGTCCAGTCTCCGGGTGAAACCATCGTCAGTATAGGGCAGGGCCGCTGCGCGCGCATCGGACTTTTGGGGGGTTGTCTATTGGCCACCTGGCTAATCTGTGCGCTCTCAGCAATTCCACAGGATCGACACAGCCTGGCCACAGCCGGATTATGCTATAATCGGGGCATGTTCAAATCCATGACCGTACGAGTGAACCCGTGGCCACCATCCTGATCGTAGACGACGACCCAAAACTCCTGAAAATGCTGCAGCGCACGTTGATGTACGAGGGCTTTCGCGTCCTCAGCGCCACCGATGGCAACACGGCGCTGGCCGAGATCCAGGCGCACCGCCCGGACGTGGTCGTGCTGGATTGGCTGATGCCCGGGCTGGATGGCCTGGGCGTGTTGGCGCGTCTGCGCGCTGCGGGCGATCAGACCCTGGTCCTGATGCTCACCGCACGGGACTCGGTTGAGAACCGCGTGGAGGGGCTGGAAAGCGGCGCCGACGACTATCTCGTCAAGCCGTTTGCGCCGGCCGAGCTGCTGGCGCGCGTCCATGCGCTGCTGCGCCGGCCCGCGGTGGCTGGCCGCGACGAGGCCCTGGCCTACGCCGGCCTCACCCTCGACCCGCTCACGCGCGAGACGCAGCGCGGCGACCGGGCGTTCGATCTGACCTCCAAGGAATATGACCTGCTGCGCTTCTTGATGCGGCATCCGCGCCAGGTGTTGAGCCGCGAGCAGATCCTGCAAGACGTGTGGGGCTACGACTTCGGCGGCGACGACAATGTGCTGGAAGTGTACATCGGCTACCTGCGTAAAAAGACCGAGGCCGGCGGCGAGCCGCGCTTGATCCAAACCGTGCGCGGGGTGGGCTACGTGCTGCGGGAGGACGCGTGAGACGCGGCGTGTCGATCCGGCTGCGGCTGACCCTGCTGTACACCGCGATCCTGGCTCTGACCGTGATCGCGTTCAGCAGCATCCTCTACGCGACCCAGTCACAGACCACGTACGCCGACATCAAGACCAGCCTGGTGCGGCAGGCGACTTTCTTCACCAACGGGGGCAAACCCAATCCCCACGCCGACGGGCAGCCGCCTGACTCCGGGGGACAGCCCTCGGCGAATGCCGGTGACGTGGGGCTGCCCAGCGGCACGCTGCCGGGCCGGTGGACGCAAACACGCGACATCGCCGGCGCAGTCACCGGGCAGACCCTCGACCTCAGCGGGGTGACGCTGCCGCTCAGCGACAAGGGGCTGGAAGCAGTGCTGGCCGGCGCCGGCTGGTTCGAGACCGCCACAGTGCAGGAGGAGCCGCTGCTCATCTACAGCAAGCTCACCCCCGGCGCAAGCGGCGTCGACCAGATCGTGCAGGTGGCGTTCCCCGTCAGCCAGGCGCAGGGCTATCTCACCACCCTGCGCCTGATCCTGATGATCGGCAGCGGCCTGGCGGTGCTGGGTGCGTTCGTCTTGGGCTGGGTGCTGGCCGGCGCGGCCCTCTCCCCCATCCAGCGGATCACGCAGACCGCGCAGGCTATCGGCGCCGAGCGCAACTTCGGGCGCCGTGTCGAACACCGCGGGCCGTCCGATGAGGTCGGGCAATTGGCCGTCACGTTCAACGGCATGTTGGCCGAGCTGGAGTCGGCCTACCACCAGATTGAAGGGGCGCTCGATTCGCAGCAGCGCTTCGTGGCCGACGCCTCGCACGAGCTGCGCACGCCGCTGACCACGGTGCGCGGCAACATCGAGCTGCTGCGCCGCGATCGGCCCATGGCGGCCGAGGAGCGGGCCGAGATCCTGTCCGACACCACCGAAGAGGTGGATCGGCTGATCCGCCTGGTGAACCAACTGCTGGTGCTGGCCCGCGCCGACGCCGGACAGACGCTGCGGACAGAGGCCATCCCGGTGCGGCCGCTGGTGGAAGACGTGTGCCGGCAGGCCAGGCTGCTCTCCTCGCACACCTCGCTCCGCTGCGAACCGCCGGCCGATGTCCGGGTGCAGGGCGACCGCGACGCGCTGAAACAGGTGCTGCTGATCCTGGTGGACAACGCGCTGGTACACACGCCCGCGGGGACGGCCGTCGCCTTGACGGCCTCTGCCACGCCGGAGCAAGTGACCTTCCGCGTGTTCGACAGCGGCCCCGGCATCGCGGCGGATGTGCTGCCGCATATCTTCGAGCGTTTCTATCGCGGGCAGGCCTCGCGCACCGGCCGCAGCACCGGGCTGGGGCTGGCCATCGCCAGGGAGCTGGTGGAAGCCCAGGGCGGCACGCTCACGGTGGAGAGCACGCCGGGGGTGGGCACGGTGTTTACCGCGACGCTGCAGGTGGGATGAAGGTTGGTGGGCTGGTAGGTTGGTAAATTGGTGAGTTGGTAGGTTGACATGTTCCGAAAATTCCGTGAGCCAGTGAACGGGCTGACGCACCTGGTTGCCGCGGTGGCGGCGGCCGGCGGCCTTGCCCTGCTGCTCTACCTGGCGCGGCATGATGGGGCGAAGGCCGCCGCGCTCGCGCTCTATGGGATCACCCTGGTGCTGATGTTCTCCGCCAGCGCCGCGTACCACCTGGCCGCTGCCGGCCCCCGCGGTCTCCTCTTCCTGCGCAAGCTCGACCACTCCGCCATCTACCTGCTCATCGCCGGCTCCTACACCCCTCTCTGCCTGCACTTCTTCACCGGCTTCTGGCGCAGCGGCATGCTGGCGGTCATCTGGGCGCTGGCGCTGATCGGCATCGGCGTCAAGATCTTCGTCATCCGCGCGCCCCGCTGGGTGACGGCGGGCATCTATCTGCTGATGGGGTGGCTTGCCCTCGCGGGCATCCGCGAGATCGTGGCCACGCTTCCCGCGGGCGCCCTGACCTGGCTGCTCCTGGGCGGGCTGTTCTACACGGCCGGCGCGGTGATCTACATGCTCAAGGCGCCGAACCCGTGGCCCGGTGTCTTTGGGTTCCACGAGATCTGGCACCTCTTCGTCATCCTGGGTGCGTTCAGCCATTTTGTGTTGATGGCGAGGTATGTAGCGAGGTAGGGACGAACGGGTAGATTGGTAGATTGGTAGATTGGGAGTTGGGAGAACGGGAGTTGGCCTTGCGCCTGCCCCGGCCGCAGGTGAAACTTCAGCCGTTGGCGCTGGCCGGAACGACTGAAGTCGCACCTGCGAATCGGGTTACTCGTCAATCATCGTCATCATCGGCGAGCTCCTCAGCCGCGGCCAGGTCGCCGTTCTGATGCCAGCGCTGGCCGTCCGGCTCATCGTAGAAGAGTTTCAGCTCGGCGGTGTCGTTCAGGAAGTTCAGCCGGCCGATCGCCACCCGCTTGACCGGCAGCCCGGTGCGCGTCCGCAGGTCATCCAACAGCAGGGCCCGATTTTCCGGCGTGATCAGCTCGATGCGGTCATAGCGGATCGATTGGCTGCTCTCGTAATGGAAGCCCCATTCGCGCTCCAACACAAAGAGCACCGCAATCACGACCGCGTTCACCGCCGCCAGGATGATCCACTCATCGCCGCGCATCAGCATCGAGTTCATCACCGGCAGCGCGATGATGGTGAAGAGATAGGTCATCTCCCGGGTTGACATGGTGTTGGTGCGGTAGCGCAACACCGAGAAGATCGCGAACAGCCCGAACCCCACGCCCAGGCTCAGCTCTGCGCTGGTGAGAAAGCTCATCACAAAATAGATGATGGTGTTAAAGGCCAGGAACGTAAAAACGTAGTTCTTGTTCGGGTTGGCCGGGTAGTAGATGGAGCGCACGATGATCAGCGCCACCAACAGGTTCACTGCGAACCCGGAAAACAGGCTAACAAAGCTCATAGGTGTCTCCTTGCATCAAGCGGGCTACCAGCCGCTGCTTTTCCTTGAATCGGTTGTGTTTGACCTCGGGATAGAGCAGGCTGACGCCCAGGCAGTATTTGCTGAAGCTCGTATCGCGCACGTGCTGCTGGCGCATCAGGCGGGCGAACTCCGAGGCGTGGCGTGCGCCCCCATACTTCACCTCGGCCACCACGATGCCGGGCATGGCCGCCCGGTCGGCCTCCCGCGTGAACGCCAGATCCAGATCGAGCGTCACGCGCTCGGGCCGCAGCTTGCTGACCAGGGTGATGCGCGTGTAGTGGTTCCACAGGGCCGCGGCCAGCTCAGCAGCCGGATAGGGGCACGCATCGGCCAGGAAATCGGCGGCCTGCGGGATGATCCCGGTGATCGGCGCCGGCGTGGCGATGCGGCTCTTGACGGTGTGCCGCTCCCCGGTCTTGTGCTTCACCTCCAGGAACGCCGCGTGCGAATCGACATACTCCCGCGCCCGCACCTTGTAGCGATCCGGCGCGCCCGCGTGGTGCCGGCGGTAAATCGCCATATCCTCGGTGTCGAAGTAGAGGGTGCGGTAGCGGCTCAGCGGCTGCCCCGCCACCACCAGCACCCGGTAGGCATCGCTCAGCCCGGCCAGCACCGGCAGCAGCACCCGCTGCGGCAGCACATACTTGATCTCCGAGCGGTCCAGCAGGGCCGCGCACGCCATCTGCGCCAGCGTGATCGGCTCGAACGCCGCCAGCATCCGGCGCAAGGTCTGTTCGTTGGAATCCATCCTCGTTACCATCATCAGCTCCCCAGCGGCCACAGCGTGCGGGGCCACCTTGTTTGTACTCGAATCGCCAGAGCGTACAGGGCAATGAGGGTCATGTCCTCGCTCATCTCACCCGCAGTATGCGGCCGCGGACTGAGGCGAAGCTAAGTTGATCCTGTGGGGATGCTGAGAAGGGGTGAGGGGGAGAAGTAGCCCCCGCAGAGGCCCGCCCGGCGGTG
>JAPKMS010000050.1 GCA_026645775.1 Anaerolineae bacterium | reverse complement strand
CCGACGGGCCACCGCCACGAGGCCGAGGTGAGACAGGTATTAGGAATCAGGGATTTGTATCTGTCTGTCACTTCTATTGAGCTGGTTCGGGGGGTGTTAGCAACAGCCCACGCCTGGGTACAACCGGGCCTGAGTGACAAGGATTTGTGGCGGGCCTACCGTGCGGCCTACGGGGGCGAGCCGTTCATCCGCATCGTCCACGAGCGCGGGGGCATCTACCGCCACCCGGAGCCGAAGCTGTTGGCCGGCACGAACCTGGCCGATGTCGGCTGGGAGCTCGATCCGGCGAGCGGCCGGCTGGTGGCGTTGGCCACCATTGACAACCTGGGCAAAGGCGCGGCCGGCAGCGCGGTCCAGTGCATGAACCTGATGCTCGGCTGGGACGAGACGGCCGGGCTGGCGTTTAGCGGGCTGCACCCCGTATGACTTGGTGATTGGGACGCGGTAGATTGGTACGTGGTAGATTGGTGGATCGGTAGATTGATAGATCAGGCCCCCGATTCACCAAGTTACCAAGTTACCAATCTACCAGCCGAAACTGAAGGAGCAGGAGCTAATATGAACCCAATCGTGATCAAACTGGGCGGCGCGGCGGGGGTGGATGCTGCGGCCGTGTGCGCGGATGTGGCCGAGCTGGCCGCCGAGGGGTGGCCGCTGGTGCTGGTACACGGGACCTCGGCCGCGGCCGATGCGCTGGCGGCGAAATGCAGGCTGCCGGTGCGCCACATCACGTCACCTTCCGGCCACGTCAGCCGCTACACCGACCCGGAAATGCTGGAGCTGTACGTCGCCGCGGCGGCCGGGCAGGTGAACAAGGGGCTGGTGGCCGAGCTGCAGCGGCTCGGCTGCAACGCCGCGGGGCTCTCCGGCGTGGACGGCCGGCTGCTGGTGGCGCGGCGCAAGGACGCGGTGCGCGCGGTCGAGGCCGGCCGGCAGCGGATCATCCGCGACGATTACACGGGCCAGCTCGAAGCCGCCAACGGCGACCTGCTGCGACTGCTGCTCAGCGCGGGCTACACGCCGGTGATCGCGCCGCTGGCGCTGGGCACCGCGGGCGAGCGGCTGAACGTGGACGGTGACCGGGCCGCAGCGCTGCTGGCCGGGGCTTTGGGCGCATCCGCCCTGGTCATCCTCAGCAACGTGCCGGGCCTGCTGCGCGACTACCCGGACGAGGGCAGCCTGATCCGCCAGGTGCCAGCCAGCGAGTTGGGCCTGGTCGAAGGGTTTGCCCAAGGCCGCATGAAAAAGAAGCTGCTCGCTGCCCGCGAGGCGCTGACCGCCGGGGTAGCGACCGTCATCCTGGCCGACTCACGCCGTCCCAACCCGATCCGCGCTGCGCTGATGGGGGAAGGGACGGTCATCGGAGATGATCGATTACAGATAGAGAATTACAGCTTTCGGAAGGACGAACTCAGATGGCAGACAATCGGTCTCCAATCTTGAATCTTCAATCTTCGATCATAGAACTGGAATCAGCCCACACCTCCGGCGTCTACCCGAAACGGCCGCTCGCCATCATCCGCGGGCAGGGCGCGCGGGTCTGGGATGCAGACGGCCGCGAGTACATTGACTGCGCCGGCGGGCAGGGCTCGGCCAACCTGGGGCACGCGCACCCGGCCATCGTCGACGCGATTACCCAGCAGGCGGGCCAGCTCATCACCTGCCCGGAGATCTTCTACAACGACCGCCGCGCCGAGCTGCTGGCCGCACTGGCTGCGGTCGCGCCCGCGGGCCTGGAGCGCACCTTCCTGTGCAACTCCGGGACCGAGGCGGTGGAAGCGGCGCTCAAGTTCGCTCGGCTGAGCACGGGGCGGCCGGGCGTCGTGGCCGCGGTGCGCGGGTTTCACGGCCGGACGATGGGCGCGCTCTCCGCGACTTGGAACCGCGACTACCGGACGCCGTTCGAGCCGCTGGTGCCCGGCTTCAGCCACGCGCCCTACAACGACCTTGCCGCCCTGGCCGCGGCCGTGACCGACCAAACCGCCGCGGTGCTGCTGGAGGTCGTCCAGGGCGAGGGCGGCGTCCATCCGGGTGCGCCGGAGTTCCTCCACGGCGCGCAAGCGCTCTGCCGCGAGCGGGGCGCGCTGTTGATCCTGGACGAAAT
>JAPKMS010000417.1 GCA_026645775.1 Anaerolineae bacterium | reverse complement strand
TTCGACGGCTATTGGCTGGACATCGGCCGGCCCGACGACTACGAGCAGGCCATCGAGGAGTTCGCCCGGCTGCGGGAGCAGTTTTTGCCGGACGCGGGTGCATGACGTCGGGAATCACCACAGAGACACGGAGATCACAGAGGCATCCTCAAGAAAGAAGGTTCTATGGCCTGGCAAGTTCCGCTTTCCGATATTGACCTGGGCGACGCCGAAGTCGCCGCGGTGGAAAAGGTGCTGCGCTCGCGCTGGCTCTCCATGGGGCCGGTGACGCAAGAGTTTGAGGCGGCCTTCGCCGCGGCCGTCGGCGCGAAGCACGCCTTTGCCGTGTCCAACGGCACCACAGCGCTGCACCTCGCGTACGCGGCGCTGGACCTGGGGCCGGGCGATGAGGTGATCGTGCCGGCGCTGACCTTCGTCGCTACAGCCAACGCGATCCGCTACACCGGCGCCACGCCGGTCTTCGCTGATGTCACCAGCCTGGATGATCTGACCCTCTCGCCCGCCGATATCGCGGCCAAAATCACACCGCGCACGCGCGCTATCGCGGTGATGCACTACGGCGGCTATCTGTGCGACATGGCCGCGATCCGCGTCCTGGCCCAACAGCACGAGCTGGCGATCGTGGAAGACGCCTGTCACGCGCCGGGGGCGACGTTGGGGAGCGGGCACGCGGGTGTGCTGGGTGCGGTCGGCTGCTTCAGCTTCTTCGCCAACAAGAATATTGCGATCGGCGAAGGCGGGATGGTTGTCACCAACTTCGACCACCTGGCCGAGCGCATCCGGCTGCTGCGGTCGCACGGCATGACCACGCTAACCTGGGACCGCCATCGCGGGCATGCGGCAACCTACGATGTGGTGGCGACCGGGTTCAACTACCGGCTGGACGAGATCCACTCGGCGCTGGGGCTGGCCCAACTGGGCAAGCTGATCGAAAACAACCGGCGCCGCGGGGCCATCGTCGCCCGGTATCGCGCCGAGCTGGCGGGGGTATCCGGCCTGGCCGTGCCGTTCGGCGTCCCCGCGGCCGACAGCCAGCCCGCCTACCACCTGTTTCCGATCATCCTGGAGCCGGAGATCGACCGAGCCGCGTTCATGGCGCACCTGCGCGACCGCGGCATCCAAAGCAGCATCCACTACCCGCCCATCCACCGCTTCTCGGCGTTCCGGGGCGAGTTGGCGGACGTCCGGCTTCCGGTCACCGAGGCGGCCGGGCAGCGCGAGGTCACTCTGCCGCTTTTCCCGACCCTGACCGACGGCCAGATCGAAGCCGTGGTGACGGCCGTCCGCTCGGCCCTGGCCGCGGCAGGGCGCGCGTGAGGCCGGCGGATGCGCCTGTGCTTCCTGGCCGATCCCAGTTCTATCCACACGCAGCGCTGGGTGGGGCATTTCGCCGCGGCCGGGCACGAAACGCACCTGGTGAACCTGGGGCCGCAGCCTGAGCGGCAGTTCGACTGGCCAGGGCCGCAGCATCACACCCTGCCGGCACCGCCGAGAATCCCGATTCCAGGTCTGCGCGGCGTCATCATGTTGGCGGCGCGACGACGTGCCTTGGTGGCGCTGCTGGCGCAAATCCGGCCGGACGTGCTGCACGCGCACAGCATCGGCGATCCCGCCTGGTTCGCCGCGCTGTCGGGATTTCACCCGCTGGTCCTGACCGCCTGGGGCAGCGATGTGCTGCTGGGCCTGCGGCAGGGCCCGTGGCTCAACCGCAAGCTCACACGCTATGCGCTGGGCCGCGCCGACCTGCTCACCGCGGACGCGCGCCAGGTGATGGAGGCTGCCCGGCCGCACCTCGGGCCCGGGGCCCGCACCGCGCTGATCCGCTTCGGGGTCGATACGCGCATCTTCAGCCCCGGTGCGGATGCTTCTTGGCGTGATCGGCTCGCCGTGTCGGACGCGCCGCTGGTCGTCAGCATCCGCCAGTGCCGGCCGCTGTACAACATCGACATCATCCTGCAGGCCTTCGCCGGCGTCCGGGACGCGCTGCCGGCGGCCCGGCTGGTGATCAAGCTGGTGAGCCAGGCCGCGGATGACCCATACCTGGCGCAAATGCGCGAACTGGCCGGACAATTGGCGCTGGGGAAATCCGTCATCTTCGTACCGCAAGTCGCCTACGCCGAGCTGCCCGATCTGTACCGGGCCGCGGACGTCGTGGTGTCGGCGCCTTCATCGGATGGCATGCCGGTCAGCGTGCTGGAGGCGATGGCGTGCGGCGCGCCGGTCGTGGCCAGCGATCTGCCCGCGCTGCGCGAGCTGGCCGCCGAAGGCGCCGACCTGGCGCTGACACCGGTGCGCGATACCAATGCGCTCCGTGCCGCCATCCTGACCCTGCTGACCGATCCCGCGCGGCGGCAGCAAGCGTCGGAACACAACCTGGCGACCGTTCGCCGCACCGGCGATTTCGCCGTGGAGATGGCGCGCATGGAAGAACTCTACCGCTCGCTCGTGCTCAGCGGAGCCAAAGGGAGGCGCGGCGCATGACGCATGAGGCCGCCCCGAAAACCATCCTGGTCATCTCCTACTCGAACCTGGCGACCGACCCGCGCGTCAACCGGCAGATTCGCTGGCTGAGCGAGTTCTACCGCGTGATCGCCGCGGGCCTGGCTGATCCGGGCATGGCCGGCGTGCCCTTCATCTCCCTGCGGCACGTGCAGCCGGCCAAAAGCCTGCCTGGCCGCATCAAATCGGCGCTGCACCTGCTGGCTCGGCGCTACGACAGCCACTACTGGCATCTGCCCGCCACCGTGGCCGGCTTGCGCGCCTTGGAAGGCGTCGGCGCCGACCTGGTGCTGGCCAACGACCTCGAGGCGCTGCCCTTGGCGCTGCGGGCCGCTGGGGTGGCCCCGGTGGTCTTCGATGCCCACGAGTACGCGCCGAGGCAGTTCGACAACTCGCTCACCTGGAAGGTGTTTTTGCAGGGCTACCAGACCTACCTGTGCAAGGCCTACATCCCCTGCGCCGCCGCGATGTTCACCGTGTGCCAGGGCATTGCGGACCAGTACGAGCGGGACACGGGCGTGCGGCCGCGCGTGCTGACCAGCGCGCCGGAGTATCACGACCTCCAGCCAAATCTAAAACCGGATGGCGTGGACAAAATCCGCATGATCCATCATGGGGCCGCCAGCCCGCCGCGCGAGATCGAGCGGATGATCGCGGCCATGCGCTTTCTCGATGATCGGTTCGAGCTCGACTTCTTGCTCGTACCCGGCTCGCAGGCCTACATCGCGCGGCTGCAGGAGGTGGCCCGGCCCGACCCGCGTATCCGCTTCCTGCCGCCGGTGCCGATGCGCGAGTTGGTGGCGTTTTCGAGCGCGTACGACATCGGTCTTTTCCTGGTGCCGCCGACGACCTTCAACCTGCGCCACACGCTGCCCAACAAGTTCTTTGAGTTCATCCAGGCGCGGTTGGCCGTCGCCATCGGCCCGTCGCCCGAGATGGCGCGCCTGGTGAAGGAGCACGATTGCGGGGTCGTCGCCGCCGATTTCGAGCCGCGCTCCTTTGCCGCAATCCTGAGCCGGCTCGATCACGCACAGATCAATCATTTCAAGCAGCGTTCGCACGCGGCCGCCAGGGCGTTGTCCGCAGAACAAAATAAAACCTTGCTGTTGGACGTCGTCACGGGACTGCTCACGCCCTCGCGTTGGGAGACCCCGGGCCCGATTTCAGCCGCCGGAGGCCCGCACAGTGGCTAAAACCCTCCTGCTCATCGTTCACGACTTCCCCCCTGCCGGTGGGGCCGGCGTCCAGCGCGCGCTCAAGTTTGCCAAACACCTGCCCGAATTCGGCTGGCGGCCTGTCGTCATCACGGCCACGCCGGAATCTTACACCACACTCGACGAGACACTGGTCGCCGATGTCCCCGCGGGCACGCCGATCTACCGAACGCCGAGCTTCGACCCGAACCGGCTGCGGCCGGCCTTCGAGCGCCTGCACCTCGGCAAAGCGCTGAGCCTCTTGAATGCCGCCATGTTTTTGCCGGATGCCACCCTGCCCTGGGCCTATCGGGCGCGGGCGGCGGTCAAACAGGCGATCCGGCTACACCGGCCCGCGGCCATCTTTTCGACCGCCCTGCCCGCCAGCGTGCACATGCTGGGGCTGTGGACGCACCGCACGACAGGCCTGCCCTGGGTCGCCGACTTCCGCGATCCGTGGAGTAAGAACGAACTCCAGCCCTACCTGCCCGGCTATCGCGGCCTTAACCGGCGGCTGGAGGGCCGGGTCCTTGCCGCCGCCGACCGGATCACCACGGTCTCGCCGCCGCTGGCCGAGATGTTCGGCCGGCTGGCGCACGACAGTTCGAAGGTCGTGTTGATCGAAAACGGCTACGACGAGGCGGATGTGGTGAGCCTGCCGCCCCCGCAGACCCGACGCTTCACCGTCACCTACACCGGCGAGTTCAGCCGCATTCATCGCCCGGATGGCTTCGTGGCCGCGGTCGACAAACTGGTAGCCGCGGGCCAGATGCCGCTGGGCGACTTGCGCGTGGTCTTCGCCGGCAAGGACACCGCGAAGTTCGTCCCCGACCGGCCGCCGTTCGAGCAATTGGGCTATCTGAGTCATGAGGCGCTGAATCCTCTGCGGCGCGACAGCGATCTGCTGCTGCTGATCCTCGCCGATCGGCCCCAGAGCAGTGGCACGTACAGTGGCAAGATCTTCGAGTACCTGGCGTGCAACCGCCCGACGCTGGCGATCACCGGGCCAGATAACGTGGCCGCTCAATTGGTCACGCGCGCGCGCGCCGGCACAGCAACGAGCCACAACCCGGACGAGATCGCTGCCGCCGTGCTCGGCTACTACCGGGCGTGGAAATCGGGCCGTTTCGACTACGCGCCCGACTGGGAAGCTATCCGCCACTTCACCCGGCGCAACCTGACCGGGCTGCTGGCGGGCGAGCTCGACCGGCTGACGGCCAACAGATGATGGAAGCGCTGAACATCCTCCTGGTGATGACGGCTCGCACCGTCGGCGGCGCCGAGCTCTACGTGGAACGGCTGGTGTCCGCGCTGAGCGGCGCCTGCCGCTTCACGATCGCACTGTCCGATGCTACGGAAATGGCAGACCTCGCCGGACGGCTGGCGCGGCAGGCCACGGTGCTGTCCTTCCCGTTCGACCGCACCGGCCAACTGCCCGCAGCCGCCCGTCAACTGCGCCGGTTAGCGCCGGATTTCGATGTCATCCACCTGAACTCCAACCATCCCGGCAGCCGCCTCGGCATCCTGATGGGCTTTGCGCTGAACGGCGCGGGCCGGCCGGTGGTCTGTGTGGAGCAGGGCGCCTCGCCCATCAGCGCCGTCGAGGTGCCCGCAAGCATTGCGTGGGCCCTGCCGACCCTGTTCCGCTGGTCGCGGCGCTCCGTCAGCCAGGTCGTTGCGGTCTCCGAGGAAAACAAACGCACGCTGGTTGACCGCTATCGCCTCCCGGCCGGGAAGATCTCGGTGGTCCACAACGGCGCCGATCTGGGGCCTTTTGCTGATCCGGCGCCGGGCGCCCTGCGCGCCGAGCTGGGACTCGCCCCCGCTCAACCGCTCGTGATCGTCCTGGGGCGCCTGGCCGCCAACAAAGGCCAACGCTTCCTGGTCGAAGCTGCGCCCGCGATCCTGGCGCGCTTCCCCGATGCCCACTTCGTTTTCGCGGGCAACCCGGCCGGCCGGGCCGAATTGGATCAGCGCATCGGTGAGTTGGGCCTGGCGCGTCACGTCTCGCTGATTGGTTTCCGGTCGGATGTGGTCAACCTGCTGCAGAGCAGCGATCTCTTCGTGCTGCCTTCGCTGGCCGAAGGCTTCTCGCTGTCGATCATCGAGGCGCTGGCTGCCGGGCTGCCGGTCATTGCCACGCGCGTGGGCGGCGCCGCCGAGATTCTCGAAGATGGCCGCAACGGCTTTCTCGTGCCGCCCGGCGATGTCGGTGCGCTGGAGCGGGCCGTGCTCCACGTCCTCGGCCTGGACGCCCCGGCTAGAGAGCGCACACGCCAGGCCGCCCTGGAAACGGCACGCCGCTTCTCGTTTGAGAGCACCGCCCAGAAGATGCACGACATCTACCGGGGCCTGAAAGCCAGCGCCAGGTAATGCTCATCGCACTCACGGTCGACGTCCATGAAGAGGATCGGCCGACTGATGTTGGTCGCGCAGCCGACTGGCTGCATGAGGCCGGCATCGGGGCGACCTTTTTCGTGCCATCCGCGCTCTTCACCCACCCCGGCTTCCGGCCGCACATCCGCCGGCTGCCGGCCTTGGGTCACGAGGTCGGCAGCCACGGCCATGGGCACGACTTCACTGAGATTCGCGCGCTGATGCGCGGGGCGGCGGCTGAACTCGATTTCTTGCGACGCTCCCACGCGCTGTACGCAGAGACCTTCGGGGGCGCGCCGGTCTCTTTTCGCTCGCCGGCCTGGTGTCCGTTGGGGCAGGCCGCGATCCAAACGCTGGTTGACCTGGGCTACCGCGTCGACTCCAGCGCGACGCCACAGCGCCTGCCCATCTTCAGCTCGACGCCCTACGCCAACACCTGGCTGTTCGCCCGGCGCGGCCTCAGCGAGCTAGCGCCGGGCCTGCTGGAAGTTCCCACCTCCTGCCTGCTGCTGCCGGCCGCCTCCCCCACCTTCCTGACTCTGCGCCGCCGGGCTGCGCTGGCGTTTCTGCGCCTGCTGCTGTGGGAGGCGCGACGTTGGCCGGATCGCGTGCCGTGCGTGCAGCTTCACGTGGGCGACTTCGTGCCCGATGCCGCGGTCCAGCCGCCGGACGAACGGCTGGGCCTGAGCAGCTTCGTGCCGCGGCGGGACGGCGGGCTGCGGTTCAAGGTATTCCTGCGCGAGCGGGACCCCCGGCGGGTGTACGCGATCACGCTCGGGGTCATCGAGGCTTTGCGCGGCCAGCCCGGGTCCCGGTTCGGGATGCTGCGCGAGCTGGCCGGATCCGCAGAGATCGCACCCGTGCAGCGTCGAGGCATTGACTTTCGCGGCTGAAAGCTTTATGATGCCAATTGGAGCCGGCGCTTCATTATTTGTGTGTCCAGCCTCGGCTCTGGAGGATAGCATGACCGTGAATGTGCGCACCCCCCAAGCGACCCGCCCCGTGGAGCGACCGGTCAAACCGACTCCCGCCAGGCCTCCGTCACTCGAACCGGGCGACCGGCTGACCCAGCGCGAGTTCGAACGGCGGTATGCGGCCATGCCGCACATCAACAAGGCGGAACTCATCGAAGGAGTGGTGTACATACCATCGCCCGTCCACGCCAGCCACGCCTCTGCCCACAGCCTGATCATCACCTGGCTGGGAGTTTATACTGCCGCTACCCCCAGCGTGAAGCTGGCCGATAATGCCACCGTTCGACTCGACCCGGACAATGTCGTGCAGCCGGATGTGCTGCTCCGGCTGGAACCGGGGGCCGGCGGTCGTTCCCACATCAGCGCCGACGATTACATTGAAGGCGCTCCGGAGCTGATCGTAGAGATTGCAACCAGCAGCGCGGCCTACGATCTGCACGACAAACTGCGAGTTTACCGGCGCAATCGGGTGCAGGAGTACGCGGTCTGGCAGGTGTTGGAAGGGCGACTGGATTGGTGGCGTTGGGAGGATGGTGAGTACGTGCCGTTGGCGCCGGTTCGCGCCGCACGCGGCACCCTGACCAGCCAGGCGTTCCCCGGCCTCTGGCTGGATGCCACTGCGATGCTCGCAGGGGATCTGGCAGCGACACTCGCCAGGCTGCAAGAAGGGCTCGCGAGCCCGGAACACGCGGCTTTCGTAGCGCACATCACTGAAACGCCTGGCCGAACTTCGGAATAGCTCATCTCCGCTCCCCTGCCGCCGCGTCAGCGCCATCATCCCCGTGTCGAAGAAAAGCAAGCGTGACGTGGTGGCGGCGTACGACATCCCATCTCCAAAAACACCCTTGACGCCATAAACGTTTTGCGTTATCATGATGGCATACATGATGGCATATTGGAGGATGCATGATCCGTACACAAGTTCAACTAACAGAAGCACAGGCCCACGTTCTGAAAGAACTGGCCCACCAGGAAAAAGTCTCAGTAGCCGAACTCACGCGCCGGGCGCTCGACTACTGGCTGCAAAGCCTGAATGCAGTGCCAGACGCCGAGTCGAAACGCCGGGCATTGACGGTCGTTGGACGATTTCGTTCGGACTGCATGGATGTGTCCGAGCGACACGACAGCTACCTGGCGGAGGCTTACGGCGCATGATCATCTTCGTAGATACTTCGGCGCTCTACGCTCTGATGGACGCCAACGACAAGAACCATGCGCGCGCAAGCACCGCCTGGGCAGGTTGGCTCGATCAGCCGGTGCAATTCGTGACCTCCAACTACGTTCTTCTTGAAAGCATTGCCCTCATTCAGCATCGGCTGGGGATGCAAGCCGTACGTGAATTCAAGGAGGACCTGACGCCGGTGCTTCGACTGCACTGGATTGACGTTGAGCTCCATGCGCTCGCTCTCAAGATGGTCATGGCCATCGGGCAACGTGATTTCAGCCTGGTTGATGCGACGAATGTTGAATTGATGCACCGGCTCGGAGCGCGTGTCATCTTTGCGTTTGATCAGCACTATCCGAAACAGGGGCTCGAGCAGCGCCCGTGAGCCGTATCTACTTCGACATCTCCGCCGCCGTTCACCGCCGCGCCGGGCTGGGGCGCTACGCCGAAAGCCTGGCGCACGCGCTGCTGCCCCTGCTGGGCGACGAGCTGGCCTTTTTCTACAACCACGAGACGGGCATCGAGCCGTTGTCTGGGCTGGATGGTGTGTCCACGCACACCGTCAACCTGGGCTACAAGCCGTGGCGGATGCTGGTGTGGCTGGGGCAACTGGCGCACGTCGGCTTCAACCGCCTGCTCCCCGGCGCCGAGCTGTTCCACGCCACCGAGCACCTCCTGCTCCCGCTGCGCGGCGTGCCGACCGTGCTTACCGTCCATGACCTGATCTTCCGGCGCTACCCGGCGCACCACAAACGGCTGAACCGCTGGTACCTCAACACGACCATGCCGCTCTTCTGCCGCCGCGCCGACCATATCATCGCTGTGTCGGAGCAGAGCAAGCGCGACGTGATCGAGGCGTACGGCATCCCGGCAGAGAAAATTACCGTGATCTATGAGGCGGCCGACCCCCGCTTCCGGCCGCAGCCGCCCGAAGATGTAGCCGCGGCCCGGGCACGCTATGGGCTGCCGGAGCGATACGTGCTGTTTGTCAGCACCATCGAGCCGCGCAAGAACCTCTCCCGCCTGCTGGCCGCGTTCGAGCGGGTGCATGCCGCGGGCCTGGCCGATGCGCTGGTGATCGTGGGTAAGCGCGGCTGGCTCTTCGACGCGTTCTTCGCCGACCTGGCGCGCTCGCCGGCCAAGGACGCGGTCATCTTCCCCGGCTTCGTGCCCGACGCTGATCTGCCAGCGGTGTATGCGGGCGCACAGGCCATGGCGTTCCCCAGCGAGTTCGAGGGCTTCGGCCTGCCCGTGCTCGAGGCGATGGCGTGCGGCGCGCCGGTGGTCTGCTCGGACACGTCGAGCCTGCCGGAGGTCGCGGGCGACGCCGCGCTGTTGGTGGACCCGCTGAATGTGGACGCGCTGGCCGCCGCATTGGCGCGCGTCCTGCAAGACGAGCCGCTGCGGGAGCAAATGCGGGCGCGCGGGCTGGCCCAGGCCGCCCGGTTCTCGTGGGCCCGCGCCGCCGAGGAGACGCTGGCCGTCTATCGGCAAGTGCTGGCAAAATGACCGAAATCGTCCTCGATGCCCGCACCGCGACGCCGCATTTCCCCGGCATAGGCCGCTACGTCAGCAACCTGGCGCGCACGCTCGTGCCGCTGCTGGCCGCGGACGAGCGGCTGACGATCCTCTGCGATCCGGCCTATCCCATCGCCCTGCCGCCCTCCGAATCGGCCCGGATAATTCCGCTCGCCGTCGCGCCGTTTTCGCTGCGCCAGCAGTGGATCCTGCCGCGCGTGCTGCGCGATCTGCGACGGGGCGCGCCATCGTCCCTCGTCTACCACAGCCCGTACATTGCGATGCCCTACCTGCCGGGGGCGCCGACCCTGCTCACGGTCTACGATCTGATCCCGCTGCGCTACCCCGCGTACAGCACGGCCCGCGCCCGGCTGTTCGTCCGCGGGATGACCCGGCTGGCGCTGCACGCGGCGCGATACGTGGCCGCGATCTCTGAGTTCACGCGCCAGGACTTCATCGCGGAGTTCGGCCTGCCGCCGGAGCGCATCACCGCGATCCCGCTGGCCGCCGATCCGGCCTTCAAGCCACAGCCAACCGAGAAGATCGCCGAGATACACGCCCGCTACGGCCTATCGGAGCGGTTCATCCTCTACCTGGGCAGCAACAAGCCGCACAAAAACCTGGTGCGGTTGGTGGAGGCGTGGCGAATGGCGAATCGCAAATCGCAAATCGCAGAATGTGCGCTGGTGGTGGCTGGCGCCTGGGACGCGCATTACCCGGAGGCACGACAAGCGGCAGAGACTGCTCTGCGCAGGCCCGTTGCAACCAACGGCTGCCTTCAACCTTCGACCTTCAACCTTCAACCCATTCTCTGGCTCGGCCCCGTGCCCGAAGCGGACTTGCCAGCGCTGTACGCGGCCGCGACCGTGTTTGTGTTCCCGTCGCTCTACGAGGGCTTTGGCCTGCCGGTGCTGGAGGCGATGGCGTGCGGGACGCCGGTGATCTGCTCCGACGCGTCCAGCCTGCCGGAGGTGACCTCATCCCCCGGCCCCCTCTCCCCGTGGGAGAGGGGGAGCGCTGCATCCGCGGCGCTCCTGGTAGATCCGAACGACACAGATGCGCTGGCCGCGGCCATGGTGCGGGTGTTGGCGGATGAGGCGCTGCGGCGGGAGCTGGCGCAGCGCGGCCTGGCGCAGGCGGCGTGCTTCAGTTGGGAGCGCACGGCAGCGGCGACACTCGAACGATACCGCCAGTTGGCAGTGGAAAAACCATGAAGATCCTCCACATCTACAAGGACTACCCGCCCATCCTCGGCGGCATCGAAAACCATGTCCAACTGCTGGCGCGGGGGCAGGCCGCGGCCGGACACGATGTCACGGCGCTGGTGACCAACCCGGCCGGCATGAAGACAACCGTGATGACCGAGGCCGGCGTGACCGTGATCCGGGCGGCCCGGCTGGCGACGATCGCCTCCACCCCGTTGAGCGTTGCGCTGCCGTGGCAGCTTCTGCGCCAACGGCCCGACGTCGTCCACCTGCACTACCCCTACCCTATCGGCGAGGTGAGCCAGTGGCTGCTGCGGCGCGGCCACGCCACCGTGCTCTCGTACCACGCCGATATCGTGCGCCAGGCGAGCATCCTGCGCCTGTATAAGCCGCTGCTGCGCCAAGTGCTGCGCCGGGCCGACGCCATCATCATCGGCAGCCCGCCGATGCGCGGGGGCGCGTTCCTGGGCGAGCACCAAGCCAAACTGCACCTGATCCCCTACGGCATCCCGGTCGCCCGTTTCCGCGCCGAGCCGGCCGAAGCCGACCTGGCCCGCTTACGCGCCCAAATTGCCGCGGTATTCCCGCACGAAAGGTCCGCATCCTCAGATGCGGACTCTGCGGTGTTGGGAATCGAGGCTTCAGCCGGTCTCTCCGTGCAACAGATACAGCCGACCCAAACGCCTGGTGATTCAAGTTCCACCACTCCCACACCCCGACACCCCGACACCCCGCTCCTCCTCTTCGTCGGCCGCCTGCGCTACTACAAGGGGTTGGACTGGCTGATCCGCGCGCTGCCGCAGACCCCGGCGCGGCTGGTCGTGGCGGGCATCGGCTCGATGGAGGCGGAGTGGCGGGCGTTGGCCGCCGAGGTCGGCGTGACGGACCGCATCGCCTGGCTGGGGGAGGTCCCCGACGCCGATCTGCCGACGCTCTACCACCTGGCCGACCTGTTTGTGCTGCCGGCCAGCCAGCCCAGCGAGGCATTCGGGCTGGTGCAGGTAGAGGCGATGGCCGCGGGCGTGCCGTCCATCTGCACCGAGCTGGGCACCGGCACTTCTTACGTCAATCGCGATGGCGTCACCGGCCTCGTCGTGCCCCCGCGCGATGCGCAGGCGCTGGCCGATGCCATCAACTCGCTGTTGACCGATCCCGTCCGCCGCGCAGACCTGGGTGCGGCCGCCCGCGTTCGCGTGGCCGCAGAGTTCGATCTGGATGTGATGGTGGCGCGGGTGTTGGCACTGTACGAGGCGCTGACCTGATCTCGGTATTTCCCTCGCTGGTTTTGCCCCGGCCGGGGCGTGGACGCTATGCCACCTTCTTTTGCGTTTTGCCCTTGCCTGCGGTAAGATGCCCTGAGTATGTGTGCCGAAATCAAGGCGTGGCGGGCTGAGAGGCTCCGGATCACGCGTTACGAAACCGAGCCTTATCATGGAAACTCGTCTTAGCCGGATTTGCGACGCCCTCCTGGAAGCGGGCTGGTTGGCCGCTCTCGTGGTAACGCCGCTTTTCTTCAATACGTTTTCCAGCCGCGTGTTCGAGCCCGACAAGTTACACTTGCTGCGCTCGATCGCACTGGTACTAGCAGTGATCTGGGCCGTGCAACTATTGGATCGCGGCTTCCAAGGCGCGTCCGGTCTTTGGGCGCGCGTGCGGGCGACGCCCCTGGCCCTGCCCGCGCTGATCCTGGTTGCCACGTATCTGTTGAGCACCGTGCTGTCGGTTGTGCCGCGCATCAGCTTCTTCGGTTCCTACGTGCGCCTGCAGGGCACCGTCTCCTTCCTTAGTTACGTCTTGATTTTTGCGGTCGTGCTCACGCACCTGCGCGGCCGGGACCAGCTCACACGCTTGTTCCACACGGTCATCCTGACCAGCGTGCCCATCGCGATCTACGGCATCATCCAGCAAGCCGGCCTGGACCCGCTGCCCTGGGGCGGCGATGTGGTCGAGCGCGTGGCTGCCAACATGGGCAACGCGATCTTCGTGGCCGCCTATTTGATCATCGCCGTCTTTTTGACGTTGGAGCGGCTGCTGGACAGCATATCGGCATTGTTCAACACGCAAAACGGCAGCCTGGCCGACGTGTTGCGCACAGCCGCCTACCTGTTCATCCTGGCTATCCAGCTCATCGCGATCGTCTTCACCCAGAGCCGCGGCCCGCAGATCGGCCTGCTGGCCGGGATGTACGTGTTCGCGATGCTCGGCCTTCTGCTCCTGGCCCGGTGGGCCACCGGCCGCACCACGCTGCCCGCAGCCTTAAGCTGGCTGACGCGCAACGTGCGCCGAGTCTGGTGGGGGCTGATGACGCTGACGGTCGCGGGGGTGCTCTTCCTGGGCGCGCTCAACCTGCCGCAAGGCCCGTTCAGCAATACTCTGTGCCAGGTCCGCTACATCAAGCGGATCTGCACCGTTTCCAGCCTGACGGAAGGCACCAACGCAGTGCGCGCACTGATCTGGGAAGGCGTGGTGGACATGATGCTGGAGCCCCACGCACCCATCGCGTGGCCCAACGGCCAGACCGACTCGCTGAACGTCCTCCGGCCCCTGGTGGGTTACGGGCCCGAGTCGATGTGGGTGGCCTATAACCGTTTCTATCCCGCCGATCTGGCTCACTACGAATCACGCAACGCGTCGCCCGACCGGTCACACAACGAGACTTTCGATACGCTGGTGCGCGGCGGCCTGCTCCAATTTGCCGCACAGATTTTTCTTTACACCAGTGTGTTCTATTTCGCGCTCCGCTGGCTCGGCTTGATGCGCGGCAAGGGGCGGCGCAATCTCTTTGTGGCGTTGCTGGCCGCGGGCGGTGGGCTGGGCGTGATCATTCCGGCCATCTTCGACCATAGCCTGCGCCTGGCGGGCATCGGCCTGCCGGTCGGCTTGATCCTCGGCGTGATCATTTACCTGACGGCCGATCTATTGCTGCAAGGGCGCACCGAGATGGCCGCGCGCGAAGCCGATCCGGCTGCACGGGCCACCGATGGCCGCCGGCAACTCACCATCCTGGCGCTGTTTGCCGCGGTCGTCGCCCACTTCACCGAGGTCCACTTTGGCATCGCCATCGCGGCCACCCTCACCCACTTCTGGGTGCTGGCCGCGGCCCTGGTGGTCGTCGGGATGGGTTGGCTGGATCACGAGACCGCGCCCGAACCCAGCACCCCGCTGGCGGCGCCGGCGCCGCAGCCGGCCGGCAAACACACCGCACCGGGCGCCAAAGCCCAGCCCGGCAGTCAGCCGGCCCGGCACAAGAACGCCAAGCTGCCGCCGCAGCCAGCCCCCCGCAGCCAGCCGCCGCCGTCGAGCGAGACGGGTGCGCTGCGCCGCTTCTTGCCCTACATCGGCATTTCGGCCCTGGTGACGCTGGTTCTGACGTGGGATTTTGTTCCCCAGTCGGTTGCAACCGGCCCGAAGGGGGCGTTCGCCTTCCTCTGGGACGCCTTCACGGCGCGCACCGACGCTGCGACATATCAGATTGTCCGGTCGCCCATGCTGTTGATGATGCTGGCGTTCACCTGGCTGCTCGGCGGCATCCTGGCGGTGGCTGAGGGTTCAAATCGACGGCGCTGGGGCGTGAGCGCTGCCAGCTACCTGGGCGCCAGCCTGGGCGTGTGGCTGATCTACGGTCTGATCGAGGCCGGCCGCATGGATTTGGGCGACCTGCAGGGCATGGCGGTGTTCAACCGCATCGCCGGCCACGTGGTGCTGTTCGATGTCTGTCTGCTGCTCGCCATGATCGGCCTGGCCGCGGCGGTGGCCCGCGCTGAACCGCGCCCGCGGCCGGAGCGCTGGTTCGGCTCGTGGCCGGCGTTATCGTTGGGCGGTGGTCTGGTGTTGGCCGGATTGGCGCTGCTCGTCATCATCAACGTCAACATCCAGACGGTCCAGGCCGACACCTATTACAAACAAGGACAAGGCTACGAAGCCGCCGGCCAGTGGGAGGGCGCGGTGATCCTCTACCGCGAAGCCGCCGTCTTGGAGCCACAAGAGGACTACTATTACCTCTTCCTGGGCCGGGCGCTGCTGCAACTCTCCGAGAGCACCGCCACCGGCAACGCTGTACTGCCCGACGATCTCAGCAAAGTGCCCACGGCGGATTTATTGGGGCTGATGGACATGGGGGTGCGCTCCGGTACGCGCGAGGACGTCATGCGGGCCGCGTACGCCACGCTCATCGGCGCCCAGCGGCTCAATCCGCTGAACACGGATCACACGGCCAACCTGGCACGGCTGCATCGCGCCTGGGCCTTCACCGATACGGCGGCGGCGGCCACCAGCTCAGGCGCCACCGCGCTGCGCGAGATCCTGTTGAGCCAGCCCGAAACGGTGAACGCGAAACGCCTCGATCAGGCGATCACCTACTACCGGCAGGCCACCGCCCTGAGCCCACAGAACGCCGTGTTGTGGAACGAGCTCGCCACGTCGCAGATCATCCGCAATGACTTGGCGGGCGCCCGGGTCAGCCTCGATCGTTCGCTGACCGTGGATCAACGCTACTACCCCACCTACCTGCTGCTGGGCGACCTGCGAGACGCGGCCGGCGACAAAACCGGGGCCTTGGCTGCCTTCCGCCGGGCCGCCGAGCTGGCGCCCAACAATCTGAGCGTATTGAGCGCCGTCGGCGTGTTCAGCGCGCAGACCGGCGACGCCGAAGGCTCGCTGGCCGCGTTCGAAGACAGCATCGCCGTCGAAACCCGGGCGATCGCCTCCCTGCAAACCCAGCTCGACCAGTTAGATGCCCGGGTGGCGCAAGCCGGCGGGTACAGCCAGGTGCTGTCGAGCGCCACCAGTCGCCGCAACGGGCTGGAGAGCCAGATCGCTAACGCACGCTCGCAGATTCACCTGAGCTACCGCAACATGACCCTCGTGCTGCGCGATGCCGGGCGGATCACTGAGGCCATCGCCACCGCGCAACAGGCCCTGACCTATGCCAACGACGACGAACGGCCGATCATCGAATCTCTGATCGCGGACCTGCAGGGGCAGGTAACGCCATGAAGACCTACATCCTGATCCTGGTCAGCGCGTTGGTGCTCGCCGTCGGCGCAACCCCCCTGGCCCGGCGCGCCGCGCGGCGGTTGGGCCTTGTCGACAACCCCAGCGCACGCAAACAGCACACCATCCCCACGCCGCTGCTGGGCGGCGCAGCAATCTATGTGGCCACCATCCTGGCGTTGGTGCTGCTGGGCGACCGTTTCTACGTCAGCCAGGTGGCCGGCATCTTGCTGGGCGCCACGTTGATGTCGTTCCTCGGTCTGTGGGACGACCGCCGCGGCCTGAGCCCGTGGGTCAAGCTGGGCGGGCAGTTCCTGGCAGCCGGGATCCTGGTGCTGACCGATGTACGGATCAGCTTCCTGCCTTGGCCCGCGGTGAATATCGCCGCCACACTGGTATGGGTGGTGCTGATCACCAACGCCATGAACTTACTCGATAACATGGATGGGTTGAGCGGGGGCATCGCGGCCATCGCCGCGCTCTTCTTCCTGCTCTTTGCCGCCATGAGCAAGCAATACCTGGTCGGCGCGCTGGCCGCGGCGCTGGTGGGCGCCTGCGCCGGGTTCCTGTTCTACAACCTGAACCCCGCCAGCATTTTCATGGGCGACACCGGCAGCTTGTTCTTGGGGTTCACGCTGGCAGCCGTCGCGATCAAGCTCCGGTTCCCGGATAATTCGGCCTTTGTCACCTGGATGGTGCCGGTGTTCGTGTTGGCCGTGCCCGTGTTCGACACCAGCCTGGTGATCGTCTCGCGCCTCCGGCGCGGGCTGAACCCGTTGACCACGCCGGGCAAGGATCACTTGAGCCACCGCCTGGCCCGGCTGACGGGCAGCCCGCGGGAAGCCGTACTGATCTGCTATCTGCTGGGCGGATTGGCCGGCGTGGCTGCCACCTTCTTGACCCAGGCCAGCGTGGGCGAGGGCTACGCCGTGGGCGTCGCCGCCGTGCTGGCGGGCATCTACGGCATCTGGCGGCTGGAACGCCTGTACGTGCAGCAGATGAAACCATCGACAGCCAGTCACCGAGAATCAGCCACTGGCAGCAAGTGAGGAGAGAACGGTAAGACACACCGCAGTCAGCCGCCGCCCGGTGTGCTTTACTGGGTGCACGTGACTTGCGCGCGTGCCTGGTTGCCTGGTTAGATTAGATTCTGCACTTACGTGCCTGGCACTTGCCGGGTCAGCGGCGGGCTCTACAAGTGCCAGGCACGTAAAATCTAACTTAACACGGTACTGTTTGCTTGTAACTGAATATTTTTCACCGATTACATACAGCGTGAGAACGCAAAGGAGAACTCTGTTGAAAAAGTATCTCGTTCTGATCGTCCTGGTCGTCGGCCTGATGGTTTTGGCGGGCTGTGCCCCCACCACCGGGACCCCTGCGCCCACCGCAACGACCGCCGCGGCCGCTACGCCCGAAGCGACCGCCGTCACCGCCGAAACCGGCGCCACCGCCACGCCTGACGCCCGGCCCACCGTCCCGGCCCCCGCCGCCGACGGCAGCCGGCCCCTGGCATCCGTTGCAGCCGCGGAACGCAACGATCGTTTCAGCGGGCCCGCGGCCACCTATGTCAAAGCCAATACGATCTACGTCGCCACGATCGTGACCGACAAGGGCAATATCGTTGCCGAGCTGTACCAGGACACCCCGCTGAGCCTGAACAACTTCGTCACCCTGGCGCTGAGCGGCTTCTACGATGGGCTCACCTTCCATCGGGTCGAGGCGGATTTCGTCATCCAGGGCGGTGACCCGGCCGGTGACGGCATGGGCGGCCCCGGCTACACCATCCCGGCCGAGATCAACCACTTCCACAACCGAGGCGCACTGGCCTGGGCGCGCACGAGTGATGAGATCAATCCCGAGCGGGCATCCAGCGGCAGCCAGTTCTACATCACCCTGGATCAGACGTCATTCCTGGACGGCGCGTACACCGTCTTCGGCAACGTCATCGAAGGCCTGGATGTGATGGGACAGATCGCCCAGGGCGACAAGATTCAGCGCATCGACATCAGCGAGGCCGCTACCTCGCGCATGCCTACGCCTGCGCCGAGCGCGACGCCTGCGCCGACTGCGACGCCCACCGTCACGCCCACGCCGTATGCTCCGGCCGCGAAAGACGGCCGGCCGCTGGCAGCCCTGACCCTCGCCGACCGCACCGGCCTCTACAACACCGCGCCGGCGATGACCATCGACGCGGCCAAGACGTACCAGGCGACCATCGAGACGGCCCAGGGCAAGATCGTCGTCGAGTTGGATGCCAAGCTGGCGCCGATCACGGTCAACAACTTCGTAACGCTGGCTAACCTGGGCTACTTCGACGGTATACCGGTAGCCTACAACGATCCGGCCAGCTACCTGGTGAGCGGCTCGCCGAACAAGGAACCCGGCAGCGATGTGGGCTACACATTTGCGCTGGAAGATACCGCCATTGCCAGCGACATCGTGACCGGCACGCTCAGCATGTGGGCGGTGGCTGACGCCGCGGGTTCCCCCGTCGCCAGCGGCAGCCAGTTCCTCATCTGGCAGATCATCGTGCCCGCCAACCCCGGCTACTTCAACAGCTTCGGCAAAGTTGTCGAGGGGATGGATGTTGTTGCCAAACTGACGGACGCCGACCTGATCACCAAGATCACAATCAGCGAGAAGTAAAGACCGGGGATCGGGGATGGGGGATCCGGCAGGCGGGTGCCCCAGCCCCGGATTCCCAGTCCCCGCTGCTCAACTATCAATCACAGAGGATATTCATGGCCCGCTACACCAAACCCTTCGACATGCAGATCGACCCGGCCAAGCAGTACACGGCCACCATCGAGACCAACCGCGGCTTCATCGTGATCAAGCTACACGCCGCCCAGACCCCGCGCACGGTGAACAACTTCGTGTGCCTGGCCCAGGACGGCTACTATGACGGCGTGACCTTCCATCGCGTCATCAAAGACTTCATGATCCAGGGTGGCGATCCCACCGGCACCGGCCGCGGCGGCCCCGGCTACACGTTCAAAGACGAATTCGATCCCAAGCTGCGGCACGACAAGCCCGGCGTCCTGTCGATGGCGAACGCAGGCCCTGGGACCAACGGCAGCCAGTTCTTCATCACACATCTGCCAACGCCCTGGCTTGACGGCAAGCACAGCGTCTTCGGCCAGGTCATCAAGGGCCAGGATGTGGTGAACGCCATCGAACAAGGCGATGTGATGCTTTCGGTGCAGATCGCGGTCGAGTAAGCATGACACCCGGCTTGCCGGAGACCGCCGAACCACGCCCCACCGAGGGGCAAGCAGCCAAGGACGAGTTGCGGCCAGCCGCCAGCACTCGTCCTTCTTTGCACATCTTGCGTTGGCTGGCATTGGCGGTCGTTTTGGGCATCTCCGGCCTGATCATCGTCTATGGCGACCGGCTGGCCCGCTTGGGCGCGTACGGCTACCCCGGCATGTTCCTGCTGAACCTGCTCTCCAGCGCGACGCTGATCCTGCCCGCGCCCGGCCTGGCATTGGCTTTTGCGGCCGGCGGACACCTGGCGCCGCCGCTGGTGGGGCTGGCCGTGGGCAGCGGCTCTGCGCTGGGCGAGCTGACGGGCTACGTGGCCGGCTACAGCGGCCGCGGTGTGATCGAGAACCAGGGCCGATACCGGCAAATCCAGGGCTGGATGCGCGACTCCGGGCTGTGGGTGATCTTTTTCCTCAGCCTGGTGCCCAATCCCCTGTTCGACATCGCCGGCATCACGGCGGGGGCCATGCGCATCCCCCTGCCGAAGTTCCTGGCTGCGGCTTGGGCCGGCAAGGTGCTCAAATCGATGCTCGTGGCCTATGCCGGCGCCGGAGCGATTGACGTGCTGGGGCCGGTGCTGCGGCACTGGCTGATGCGGTAAACCACCATGATGAATCCAACCGATACGGCGCTTGTTTTCGGCTTTCTGACCCTCTTTCACGTTTTGGGCGGGGGCGCCATCGGCGCAGGGCTGTGGGGCCGGCGCTGGCTGCCGGTTTTCTGGGGACTGCTGATCGGTGCAACGCCGCTCTATTTTGGAATCGAGCGCATCACCAAGCTGCACTCCGGGACCGCCTTGGCCTGGCAGATCGCGGTCCTGGCCGCCAGCGCGGCGGCCGTGGCCTGGCGCCTGCCCCGGCTGCGGGCGTTGGCCCTGCGCGCCGGTATGAGCACGCTGATCATCGGCACCTTGATCATGATGGCCGGTGCGGTGTTGGGCGCCTGGCTCTCAAAATCCGGCTCCGAAATCTGGTCGCTGATCGCCGGCGGGCTGAGTTTCCTTTTCGGCGCGATGTGGTTCGGCGCCGGTATCAAACAGCTCCGCGATCACTAAGGCATTTTACGATGTTTGAATTGGTCTTCCTGGGCACATCCGCTTCAGCCCCCTCGGTGCAGCGTGGGCTTTCCGCGGCGATGCTGCTGCATCGCGAGTATCGCTTTTTGATCGACTGCGGTGAGGGCACTCAGCGCCAGATTTTGCGCAGCGGGCTCGGCTTCAAACGACTGGAGCGCATCCTGCTGACCCATGGCCATCTGGATCACATTCTGGGGCTGGGCGGGTTGGCCTCTACCTTCGGCCGCTGGGAAGCGATCGACGAGATGGAGATTCACGGCGGCGCGGGCGCCCTGAGCCGCGTGCGCGAGTTGATGCGGGTCGTCTTCGGCGCGGCCGACGCCAAGATGCGCATCGGCTATCACCTGGTGACGCCGGGCACGCTGCTGGAAGATGATCTGTTCTGCGTGCAGGCCTTCCCCGTGGAACACCGCCGCACCGAAGCGTTCGGCTACAGCTTCGAGGAGAAACCCCGGCGCCCCTTCCTGCCCGAGCGCGCTGAGGCCTTGGGGATCCCAGCGGGACCTATCCGCCGCGACCTGGTGGCGGGCCGCGTCGCGCTGCTGCCCGATGGGCGGACGATCCAACCGGATGAGGTGCTGGGCCCGGAGGTGAAGGGGCTGCGCCTGGTCTTTGTGGGCGACGCGGGCCGGGTGGACAATCTGGTCGAATACGCCGCCGGAGCGGATCTGCTGGCAATTGAGGCGACTTACATCTCTGAGGAGCGCGAGGTGGCTGCGACGTTCGGACACCTGACGGCCGCACAAGCCGCGTGGTTGGCGCACGAGGCGGGTGTCAAGCACCTGGTGCTTCACCACATCTCACGGCGCTATAACGGCAAACAAATCCTCGACGAAGCGGCCCCGCTCTTCCCGGAAACCACCGTCGCCAGGGATTTCGACCTTTTCCGCCTGGTGAAAGACAAGCCGCTGGAGCGCGTGGACGTGCGCGACCGGGCTGAGGGGGCCGCGGTGACGCGGTGACACAGAGACGCGGAGAATTTGTGCCATCTCCGCGTCTCCCCATTCGCCCCATCAAGCAGCAGGCGGCGGTACGGGCAGATCCGCAACCACGGTGGCGATCCACTTGTCGCCGGTGTCGATGCGCAAGTCGGGGATATCATCGACGATCGGGTATTTGCGGCCGCAATCCGGCTCCTGGCAGGCCAGCCAGGTCCCGTGCGCCAGCGTGAGCTGGCCGGGGTCGTCGCCCGGCTTTCGTGTCGAGCCGGTGACGCAGTGTGGGCAGCGCAAAATCGTCAGCAAGTCCTCGGAAACCATCCACTACCTCTTTGATGTCGAAGCCAGGCGAAAAGTACAGATCGGCGCCCCGCCGATTGACAGCGCCGAGTATAGCACAAAACTGCGCCCGCCAAAAAGAATCGCCCTCACTCCTGACACAGCAGCGGCAGATACGCGCGCCGGGGAGTGGGCCAGTCGTCCGCCGTTCGCACCGCGATGGCCGGCGTGTAGTCGCTCCACAGATCGTCCTGCTGGGTGTAGGTGCGCACACGCACGCTGTACAGCATGTTGGCGGCCAGGTCGGTGAGCATGTATCCGGCAGCCGTCTTGTCCGTGGTCACGCCGTGTACTGTGTAGGGGCCAGACGCATCGTCGGCATAGCTCACCTCATAAAACCCAACGCCATCCGTGAAGGCGATCGGCGTCCAGGCCACCTGCACGGCGGTTGTCAGGAGGGCCGTGACCCGGAGATCGGTCGGAGGCACGGTCTGCGTTTTCTGCCAACCAGGATTCAGGGTCTCGATGCAGGCCTGCCCCTCCGCCAGCGCATTGAAATTCAGGTCCAGGCCTCCCTCGAACACCCCTTGGCCTATGCCGCAGAGGGCGTCCGGCACCTCGCCCCGCAGGTGGTTATGAGACAGGCAAAGGTGCGTCAGGCTGTTCAGTTGCCCCAAAGCCGCCGGGATCTCCTCAGCGAGCCGGTTTTTGCACAGATACAGATACTGCAAACGCGTCAGGTTGCCGAGCTCAGGCGGGATGCGCCCCTCAAGTTGGTTATCCGACAAAGACAGCCATTCCAGCGCATCGAGCGCGCCCAGTCCCGGCGGGATCGTCCCAGTGAGCTGATTGATCGCCAGGCGCAGATCCTCCAAGTTGCTCAGGTTCCCCAGCTCGGGCGGGATGCCCCCACTGAGCCGGTTTTCAGACAGATCCAGCCGCCGCAACCGCTTGAGGTTGCCCAGCGCCGGCGGGATGCCGCGCTCCAACTGGTCGTGCACCAACCGCAGCCACTCCAAATTGTCCAGGTTCCCCAGCGCCGGCGGGATGCTGCCCCGGAGCGGGTTATTGGACAAATTCAACACCTCCAGCGCGCCGAGATCGCCGAGCGCCGGCGGGATCCCCCCGACCAGCGAGTTTTTGTACAGGTAGAGCGCCTGTAAATGGGCGAGCCGGCCCAACTCCGGCGGAATCGTCCCCTCAAGCCGGTTCCCATGCAGGTCAAGGTGTCGCAAATCGCTGAGATCACCGATCTCCGGCGGAATCGGCCCCTTCAACTCGTTGGATTCCACACTCAGCGCCGTCACGTGTCCCGCCTCACAGGTCACGCCGCGCCAGCCGCAAGGCGCATCGGTCGTCAGCCAGCCGGTCCGATCGATCCAGTTGACGCCAATCGTATCCACAAACAAGGCAAACAACGCCTCGCACTCAGTCTGCGGGATCTCTGTCACGTCGGCACAGCGATAATTCTCGGTCGTGACAGACACCACGGTGGTGTAGTCGCTCCACAACGCATTCGGCTGGGCAATCGGCGCGGCGTGAGGCGGGACGTAGGTGCGCACCCGGAAGAAGTAGGGGGTGTGCGGCGTCAAAGAGAGGGCAAGGTAAACCGCCTCGGTTGCATCGTTGGTGATGCCGGCGACCGTAAAGGGGCCCGCCGTCTCGGTGGCATAACTGACCTCGTAATAGCCGGTGTGATCGGTGAACGCAATGGGGGGCCAGGACAGCTCGACCGTGGTCGTCAGGAGCGAGGTGGCGCGCAGCGCAGCCGGCGGCACGGTCTGCGTGGCCGCCCAGCCCGCAAAACGCTCATCCAGACAGGCCGGCCCGCCGACGAGAGCATTGTAGCGCAAATCCAGGCCCTCGTCGGGCGCCAGGTTGACCAGGTCGCAGAGCTCAGCCGGCGCTGCACCCCGCAACTGATTGCTGGCCAGGTTGAGATACGTCAGGCCGGTGAGGCTGCCCAGCGTCGGGGGGATGCCCCCTGCAAGATGGTTGCCGGCCAGATCCAGCGTGCCCAGCCGCGTCAGATCGGCTAGCTCCGGCGCCAGGCTGCCGGTCACGCCGTTGGCGCGCAGCCGCAGCGCGCTGACGTGCCCGGCCTCGCATGAGATGCCCGCCCAACCGCAAGGCGCCGCCGTCTCCAGCCAGCCGGCGTCATCGACCCAGCCGGGGCCGCCGCCGTGCATGTACAACGCGGTGAGCGCCTCGCATTCGGCCTGCGGGATCTCCGTCACAGCCGCGCAGGTGAACGCGGCCGGCGTCGCAGTGAGCGTTGCGGTGGCTGCGGGGGTCACGGTGGCAGTCGGCGACTCGGTCGGTGTCGCCGTGGCGGTCGGCGTGGACGTGTTGCCAGGCGCAGCAGTGAGGCCGAAGTTGATCGCCAATGTCTTGCCGGATTCGAGCTTGGCCGTGAACTGAGTGGGCGTAGTGGCTCGGTACCCCGCCGGCACGTCGATTTGCACTGTGTAGGCGCCGACCGGCAGGTTCAGAAACTGGTAGAGCCCGCTTGCGCTGGTCTGCGCGGCCGCGCCCGTGTGCAACCGGATCACCACGCCTGTGATGCCCGGCTCGCTGATCGTGCGCCACTTGCCATCCAGGTTGACGTCTCGGAAAACATGACCTTCGATACGGCCGGGGCTCGGCGTGGGGGTGCGCGTCGCAGTCGGTCCGATGGTTGCGATGCTGGCATCCGCCCCGACACCAGGCAGCAGCATCAGCAGCAACGCCACGGCCGCGACCACCAGCAAGAGTCCGTTGACCGTCCGTCCCATCGTTGAGTGAGTCATCGCGCAAGCTCCTTTCAGGCCTGATCCATCAAGCATTTCGCTTTTGATGCTCAGATTATCCCTCGCGCAGCGCCAACGGCAGGTAGCGCCGCCATCCCGCATCGGGCGTCTCGGTCGGCGTGGGCTCAGGGGTCCAGGTCGCCGTGGCGCTCGGCTCCGGCGTCGATGTCTCTGTGAGCGTCGCGGTGGCGGCCGCAGTCGGCGTGGCGGTCGGCTCCGGCGTCTGTGTCTCTGTGGGCGTCGCGGTGGCGGTCGTGGTTGGCGTGGGGGACTCCTGCCCGAACACGGCGAGCTTCAGATCACCGCTGGTTGCGTCGTGGTAGCTGATGTGCGGCCGATCGCCCTGATCCAAAGCCAGCGCCGCAAAAGCGCCCGCATCGCCAGCGGCATCCACCGTTTGCAGCTCCCAGGCGCTGCCGGTCCAGCGCGCATAACGCAAATCGCGCTGCGCCTCGTCATAGTAGCCGATATGCGGCCGATCGGCGCCATCCAGAGCCAGAGAGCAGAAATAGCCGGTGTAGGGGGCGCCCGCATCCACGGTCTGGACCTGCCACTCGTCCGCTGCCAGCCGCGCGTAGCGCAGATCGACCGTCGTCCCGGTGTAAGCGGTGTAACAGATATGCGGGTTGCCCGCCCGGTCCAGCCCTAACGCATGATGCCCACCGACATACAGGCCCACATCGACGGTCGCGTTGATCCAGCCAGCGCCCGCCCGGTATGCGTAAATCAGGCGCTCGGCCGCGGCGTCCTGGTAGACCAGATGCGGCTGATCCTGGCTGTCGAGGGCAAGCGACGTATAATCGCCGAATTGGCCGGGGCCCGCCACCGACTCGATAACCCAAGCGCTGCCCGTCCAGTGTGCGAGCTTAAGCACCTGGCCGCCGTCGAAGTAGCTGACATAGGGTTGGCCTGCGCTGTCAATGCGCAGCGCAGGCTGCCTGGCGCCGGCCTGATCCAACGAGCCAATGTCCGTATCGATGGTCTGCAACGACCACCCGCTGCCGGTCCAACGCGCGAGCTTGAGCGCGCCCTGGGTCCCCGAATCCGGGTAGACGGCATATGCGATCTGCGGTTGACCCGCGCCGTCCAACGCCAGCGATGTAGGCGCAGCCAGCCCCAGCGTGCTATCCACCTCCTGCATGAGCCAACCCGCGCCGGCCCGCTGCGCATACCGGAGCGCACCCCCCTCGTTGTCGCGGTAGCTGATGTGCGGCGTGCCGGCGCCATCCAGCGCAAGCGCGGTGTAAAATCCGGTCGTGCGTGCCGTGTCCACCGTCTCGATTTGCCAGTTGAGGCCGGGCCGCCGGGCAAAGCGTACGCGGCTGCCGCTCAGGTAGCTGATGTGCGGCGTGCCCGCGCCGTCCACCACCAACGCCGTATAGCGACCCGGCGTCAGCTCCACCCGCTCCCGCACCCAATCGCTGCCGGTCCACCGCGCATATTTCAAGCTGTCATATGCGCCGTAACTGATGCGCGGCGCGCCGGTCTTGTCGAAGGCGAGGGAGGGCTCCAGACCTGTGTCCCTGGTGACAATCGCATCGACGAACTGAAGATCCCAGCCGCCGCGCAGTCGCCGGGCGTACCGCAGCTCGCGGCGGCCGCCCGCGTTGAATCCCGTGTAGGCGACGCAGGGCCGCCCGCTGCTGTCAAAGGCGATCGACTTGGCGATCTCGGTGTCGGCGGCGTCGACCGTCTCGAACTCCCACGCGGCGCCCGTCCAGCGCGCAACCTTCAATGCGCCATCGCCATACGCAATCAGCGGATAGCCGGCGGCATCGAGTGCCAGCGCCACACCTTCGCCCGCGGACGCATCCACCACCGCCACGTGCCAGCCGTCGGCGTCGCGGTCGGCATATTTGAGGCCGCTGGCATCGCGGTAGCTGAGGTGCGGCCGGCCACTCGCATCCAATGCCAGGGCAACCGGCGTCGTGATCTGCACCGAGGCTTCCACCACCTCGAGCTGCCAGGCGCCGCTACCCCAGCGCGCATACTTCACCTGCCCTGCACCGGCGTCATAATAACCGATGTGCGGGGCGCCTGCCCCCGCCAGCGCCAGGGCGGCATACTTGCCGGCTCCCGAGGCGGGATCCACCGTCTCGAAGCGCCAACCGGGCCGATCCTCCTGGGCATGATACAGGTGATCGCCGCCATAAACGATGTGGGCAATGCCCGCTTCGTCCACCGCCAGGCTGCGCGGCCCCATCTGCGCGAACCACCGGGGCGCATCGACCGCCTCGAAGGACCACGACGGCGAAGCCGACGAAGACTCCGCGATCCCCGCAGGCCAGCCGCCAGGGACGGCAAAGGAGACAATCATTCCGAATAACAGCAGGCCCAGTGCGAGGGGGCGAGTGTGGCAATTCGAGCAACGGCTCGACATCGGCTCCTCCGTAAAGCGCGGTGAGTACGCAGATCGGCTGTTAAGCCACCCCCATTCTCCCGGCCCCG
>JAPKMS010000049.1 GCA_026645775.1 Anaerolineae bacterium | reverse complement strand
CCGCACCGCCCAAGACAGCACGCTGCTTTATCGGCATTCCTGCCATCATGCCTCCTGCGGCACCTGCGCCATGAAGGCCAACGGCCGCGATATCCTGAGCTGCGTCACCAATGTGCTGGAGCTGGGCACAAACACGGTCGTCATCGAGCCGCTGGGCGTGCTCCCGCACATCGCCGATCTGGTCGTGGATATGACCTTCTTCGCCGACCACTTCGAGCCGGCCGGCATGAAGCTGATCCGCAAGAGCGAATTCATACCGGAAGCCGAGACGCCCGACGGCATCGCTGAGTATACCCGCTACGAGGACTGTCTCGAATGCGGCGCCTGCATCTCGGCCTGCCCGGTCACCAACACCGACCCGGACTTCACGGGGCCCGCGGGGCTGGCGGCGATCTACCGCGCACTGGTGAAAGGCGACGAAATCCCCGCCAAGCTGTACGAGCTGGCCGATTGCGATCACGGCGCGTGGCGCTGCCACACCGGCTGGGAATGCACCGCCGTCTGTCCGTCGGATGTCGATCCGGCCGGCCTGCTGGTCGCGTTGCGCCGTAAGCTGGTCGGCTACAAGATCCGGCGCCTGTTCGGGATGAAGGCGTGAGGAGGAAACGATGACACGCATGCCCATGCAACACGAACCGTTGTGGCGTCGCGCCCTACGCGCCTGGTTCGACCCGCGCGGCCACGATCTCGGCCTGATCGCCTTTGCCCTGAACCGGCTCTCCGGCATCGGGTTGACCGCTTACCTGCTGCTGCACCTGGTCGTCTTAACCACCTTCATCCGTGGCGAGAGTGCCTGGCAGGGCTTTGTAACGCTGGCAAAATCGCCCCTGTTCGTCGCGATGGATGCCGTCCTCATCCTCGGCATGATCATCCACGGGTTGAACGGGATACGCGTCACGCTGATCGGCCTGGGCTTCGGCGCACGGCACCAGAAGACCATGTTCGCCCTCGTGATGGCCGTCGGCCTGGTGGTCTTCCTCGTGGCCATGTACGTGATCGTGTTTGTGAAGTAAGGAGAGGAATCCATGCAGAAGCCGATAACTCACCAACGCAGACCCGGCACCTGGATCTGGCAGGCCCTCTCCGGCGTCGGGCTGTTGATCCTGTTAACCCTGCACATGTTGGCCAACCACTTCATCCGTGAAGGCGGCCTCCAGACCTACCAGGACGTGGTTGCTTACCTGAGCAATCCGTTGATCATGGTGCTGGAGGTGGCGTTCCTGGCAGTCGTTACGTATCATGCGCTGTTGGGGGTACGCGCCATCTTCACTGACCTGGGGCTGTCCGACCGTACGATGACGACCATCAACCGGGTGCTCACCGTGCTCGGGGTGGTCATGGTCGCCTGGGGCGTTTTCTTGACCCTCTACATCGTCCGGTTGGGCGCGTAAAAACTCCCCCTGAGAAACCGGGTTTCATCCAGAAACCCGGTTTCTTTTTTCAAGGAGCCTTGTGAGGATTCTGATCATTGGGGCCGGTGCGATCGGCTCATTGCTGGGCGCCCGCCTGGCATTGGCAGGCCATGATGTCACCCTGGTCGGCCGGCCCGCCCTGGTCGCGGCCGTGCAGGCGGCGGGGCTGATCCTGCTGGAACCGACCGGCGCCAGCCGTCACGCCGTGAACGTGCGCGCCGTCGACAGCATGGCCGCAGCACTCGCCTTGGGCACAAACAAACCAGGTTTCTCGGAGAAACCTGGTTTGCCTGCGTCCTACGACCTGGCCCTGCTGACCGTCAAAGCCTACGACACCGATGCCACCATTGCTGAGCTCCGGGCGCTGGACGCAGACAGGCTGCCGCCCTTGCTCACGCTGCAAAACGGGGTCGGCAACGAGGAAGCGCTGGCCGCGGCGTTCGGCGAGGACCGGATCGTCGCGGGCGCCATCGACACGCCGGCTTCGATCCCGGCTCCCGGCCAGGTGCAGGTGCATCGCGACCGATTCCGGGCCGGGCTCGCGCCGGTGGGCCAGGCTGCTCCCATCGGGCAGGCCGCCGCACTGTTGCGCGACGCCGGATTCAAGACGCAGGTTTTCGACGATTATCGCCGCCTGAAATGGACCAAGCTGCTGATGAACCTGCTGGCCAATGCGCAGTGCGCCATCCTGGATTGGACCCCAGCCCAGGTGATGGCCGACCCGGTCGCGGCGCGGCTGGAAGCGCTGGCCTGGCAGGAGGCGCTGGCCGTCATGGCCCGCCTGGGCATCCGGCCGGTGGCGTTGGCCGGCTACCCTGTGCCGCTGCTGGCGCCGATCGCCCGGCGGCTGCCGCCGCAGTGGCTGGCGCGCGGGCTGAGCCGCCTGGTGGCGGGCGGCCGCGGGAGCAAGATGCCGTCGCTGCACATCGCGCTGGCCGACGGCAAACGCTCGGAGGTAAGCTGGCTGAACGGGGCCGTCGCGCGCTGCGGCCGCGAAACAGGCGTGCCGACGCCGGTTAATGCGGCATTCGCCGATGTGCTCGTCGCCTTGACCGAAGGCCGGGCCGATCGGGCCACCTATCGCGGGCGGCCGGAGACCCTGACCGGGCCGACCGGCAAGTGAACTGAATACGCATGAACGCGAAACCATCCCTTCGGCAGGCCGATTCCGATCTCGCGCCGCTGGATGCCTGGGAAGCGTTGTGGGCGCCGTACGATGAGGCGACCTATGCGGCGGTCCTGGCCGCGATCGAGCCGGCAGACACCGTGCTGGAGATCGGCGCGGGCGACCTGCGGCTGGCACGGCGGCTGGCCGGGATCGCCCGCCGCGTGATCGCCTGGGAAATCCAGCCCGAATTGGTTACCCGCGGCCTGGCAGCCGGCCGGTTGCCGCCCAATCTGAGCGCGGTCACAACCGATGCGCGTGTCGAACCGGCCCCCGATGATGTGACCGTGGCTGTGTTATTGATGCGCCATTGCACGCACTACGCCGCCTACGTGGCCAAACTCCGCGCGGTGGGCTGCCGGCGGCTCATCACCAACGCGCGCTGGCGGGCCGGCGTCGAGATCATCGACCTGGGGCCAGCCGCGCCGTTCGAGACGGTCGGTCACGGCTGGTATGCGTGCCGACGCTGCGGGGCGGTCGGCTTTGCCGGCGATGACCCGGCGCAGGTCGACAAACACACGCTGGTGCACGTGATCGACGTGGAAGACTGCCCCGCATGTCAAAAGGAGAGTCTATGAAACTGCAAGGCCAAAAAATCGCGTTTCTCATCGGTCCAGGGTTCGAGGATCTGGAATTCTGGGTGGTTTACATGCGCCTGGTGGAAGAAGGCGCCCAGGTGACGGTGGTGGGCACCAAGGCCGGCGAGGTCCACGCCAGCAAGGCCGGCTGTCTGACCGCCAAGGCCGAAGTCGCGGCTGCCGATGTCACCCCCGACCAGTTCGACGCGCTCGTCATCCCCGGCGGCTGGTGCCCCGACAAAATCCGCCGCTATGATGCGATCAAGGCGTTGACCCAGGGCATCTACGCCCAGGGCAAGATCGTTGGCATGATCTGCCACGCCGGCCTAGTGGGCATCTCGGCTAAGATCGTGGCCGGACACCGCGCCACCGGCTCGCTGGGCATCAAGGATGACCTGGAGAACGCCGGCGCCACCTGGGTTGATGCGCCCGCGTTCCGTTCGGGCAACCTGGTGTGGGGCCGCGTGGTCGAAGACATCCCGGCGTTCTGCCGCGAATTGGTGGCCGCGCTCGCAGGAGAGTAGCATGGTAGGCATCGTCCTCGTTTCACACAGCGCCGAGCTGGCCGCGGCCGTCAAGGCCCTGGCCGATCAGCAGACACAGGGCCGGGCTGTGATCGCGGCGGTCGGCGGCACCGGCGATCCAGCGGCGCCCTTCGGCACCGACGCGGTGGCGATCATGGAGGCCATCCAGTCGGTCTACAGCGAGGATGGCGTGCTGGTGCTGATGGATCTGGGCAGTGCGTTGATGAGCACCGAAATGGCCATCGAATTCCTGGACGATGCGCAGCGGCCGAACGTCCGCATGAGCCAGGCGCCGTTCGTCGAAGGCGCGATGGCCGCCACCGTGCAGGCATCTATCGGCCGTGACATAGACGCGGTGGCGGCTGAAGCCCTGGATGCCTTGGGACCCAAGCAGCAAGCGCTGGGCATCCCTGCGGCCCAAGCCGAGTCAGCCGCTCCAGACATCCCCGCCACCGAAGCGCCGGGCGAGGCGATCACCGCTGCCGTGACCCTGATGAACCCGGCCGGCCTGCACTTCGGCCCCGCGGTGCAGTTCGTACAGATCGCCGCGGGCCACGCGGCGACGATCTCGGCGCGCAACCTGACCACCGGCGCTGGCCCTGCGGATGCCAAGCGCTTCAATCAGGTGCTGGGCCTGGGCGCTGAGCGAGGCCACACAGTCGAAATCCGCGCAACCGGGTCGGACGCACAGGAGGCGGTGGACGCGCTGGCCGCGCTTGCCGCGGCCGGATTCGGCGAGATGGGCGAAGCTGCGCCGCCGCCACCGCCCCCGGAGCCCGCAGCCGCCATCGAAGGGCAGGGCCGGCTGACCTTGCACGGCATCGCGGCCTCGCCCGGCGTCGCGGTCGGCATCGCCTTCCGGCTGGCGCAAGGGGCCGGGCCGGCCTTCGAGCGCCAATCGACCCTGGCCCCGGACGCGGAGTGGGCGCGCTACGAGGACGCGGCCGCCAGGGCGCAGGCTGAGCTGAGCGAACTGGCGGACCGCATGGGCCAGGAACTCGGCGCGGCACAGGCGCGCATCTTCCAGGCCCACGCGCTGGTGCTGGCCGATCCCGATCTCGGTGCCGCTGTGCGGGCCAGCATCCTGGAGGAGGGCTTGACCGCCGAGGCCGCGGCCCAGGCTGCCACCGAAGCCCAGGCCGAGCGCTATGCGGCCATGGAAGGCGCTCGCTTCCAGGAGCGCGCCGCCGATCTGCGCGACGTCGGCGGCCGGCTGCTGCGCGCGCTCTGCGGAGCGGGCGCGACCGAAACCGCCGCTATCCTGCCCGAAGAGGCGATCATCCTCGCCGAAGACCTGGCCCCATCGCAGACGGCCGCGCTGGATCGGAACCGGGTGGTGGCGTTTTGCACCGCCCTGGGCGGCCCCACTTCACACAGCGCGATTCTGGCCCGCAGCATGAACATCCCGGCGGTGGTGGGTCTGGGCGCCGAGGCATACGGCCAGATCACGGCCGGCGCAGCGCTGGCGGTCGATGGGGCGGCCGGCACGGTCATCGTGGAGCCGGATGCCGGGACATTGACAGCCTATCGCGCCCGCCAGACCGCTCAGGCGGCGGCCCGTCGTGCGGCGCAGGCGGCCGCGCAGGCCGCAGCCCGCACCGCCGACGGGACACGCGTCGAAGTGGTCGCCAACCTGGCCACCGCCGCTGACGCACACACCGCACTGGCGGCAGGCGCCGAAGGCGTCGGCCTGTTGCGCACCGAATTCTTATTCCAGGACCGCACTGAGCCGCCGACCGAGGACGAGCAGTATGAAGCCTATCGCCAGGTTGTCGCCGCCATGGCGCCGCGGCCGGTGATCATCCGCACGCTGGACATCGGCGGTGACAAGCCTGCGCCGTACCTGAACCTGCCCGCCGAAATGAACCCGTTCCTTGGCTGGCGCGCCATCCGCGTCTGCCTGGCCATGCCCGAGTTCTTCAAGGTGCAACTGCGCGCCGTCCTGCGCGCCGCGGTCCACGGTGACGTGCGGGTCATGTTCCCGATGATCGCCACCCGCGGCGAGGTGGAGCAGGCGCGCGCGCTGTTGACCGAGGCAGCCGGCGAGCTAGCCGCGGCCGGCATCCCCTACACCGCCGAGATCCAGGTGGGCATCATGGTGGAAGTGCCGGCCGCCGCCGAAACGCCCGATCTGCTGGCGCCCGCTGTGGACTTCTTCAGCATCGGCACCAACGACCTGACACAGTATACCTTTGCCGCCGACCGCGGCAACGCCCGCGTCGCCCACATCGGCGACGCGTTGCACCCGGCTGTGCTGCGTCAAATCGCGCGCGTGATCGATGCCGCGCACGCCGCAGGCCGCTGGGTGGGGTTGTGCGGCGAGCTGGCGGGCAACCCGGCCGCGATCCCAGTTCTGTTGGGGCTTGGCCTTGATGAATTCAGCATGGCCGCGGGCAGCATCCCGGCCGCAAAAGCCACGTTAGCCCACTGGTCGCGGCCGGCCGCCGAGGTGCTGGCCCGGCGGGCGCTCAATCTGGCCGACAGCGCCGCTGTACGCGCCGCCGTTGCCGAGGCGGCCGCAGCCCAATCGAGCTAGAGAGGACGCCAGAAGCGCGCAGTCTTTTTTACGTTGACGAGCGCAAACAGCGCGTGTATAATCGCAACATCCCGCGCAGAAAGGGGGTGGAAATTCAGGGTTCTCGATCGGCTGCACTGCACCGCGCATATCGTTCCATGCAGCTTCGGATCAACCACACAACCGAACATTCAACCCCAGGTAAGGAGGAACTAAGCCCATGAAGCGCGTATTCTCGATTTTACTGCTAACGGTCCTTGTTGCTGCCCTCGCAAGCTGTGCCCCGACCGCGACCAGCAACACCATCAAGATCGGCCTCCAGGCGCCACTGACCGGTGCGTTCGCGGCTGAAGGTGAGTGGGCCCAACAAAGCGTTGAGGTCGCCGCCCAACTGATCAACGACAAGGGCGGAGTGTTGGGCAAGAAGGTCGAGATCGTCGTGGTGGATGACGCTTCCAACCCCAAGGACAGCGCCCTCGCCGCCCAGAAGCTGATCTCGCAGGGTCTGAAGGAAGTGATTGGGTCCTACGGCTCCTCGGTGACCGCTCCCGCCGCTGATCTGTACGATGCCAACAAGGTCGTCTCGGTTGGATACGGTTGCACCGCTGTCCGTTTGACGATGGATAAACAGCGCCCGTATTTCTTCCGCACGGCAGGACGGGATGACACCCAGTCCGAATTTTTCGCCAAGTTCGCGGTGGAAACCCTGGGCGCCAAGACGATCGCCGTGATGCACGACAACCAGGACTACGGCAAGGGCGTGGCT
>JAPKMS010000416.1 GCA_026645775.1 Anaerolineae bacterium | reverse complement strand
GCCAATCCGCGCTCATTTGACATCCAGCACTTCGGCTTCGAGCGGTGGGAGGACGTGACCACAGCACGCCAACGGCTTGCATTGCTGACTTTCACGAAACAGATCCATGCAGCCTCAGCGGAAATGACGAAACTCGGTTACTCAACGGATCAAGCCACAACAATCACTGATTACTTGGGGCTGACCCTGGATAGGCTGGCGGATTACTCCAGCACGTTTTGCACTTGGATGCCGGAATTCGTGGCACACACTTTTCCGCAACCCGGCATGCCGATGGTGTGGGATTTCGCGGAGGCCAATCCGCTGGAGGCAAGTTCTGGGGGGTGGCCAAGCGCTTTAGATTATGTTGTCACAGCGCTTCGGCAGATTTCCGGTTTGGGGGCAGCCGCTATCGTCCGACGCGGCTCCGCAACCGAACTCCCCTGGTCTGCCGAGACCTTCGATGCTGTTGTCACTGATCCGCCCTACTACGACAGCCGCAGTTACTCCAATCTGTCGGATTTCTTCTACGTATGGCTCAAGCGCTCGGTGGGCCCCTTGCACCCTGAACATTTCTCAGCCCACTTGACACCCAAGAAACGCGAGGCCATCATGGCCTTCTACCGCCACGGCGGCAACCGGGAAACGGCTGCCCAGGCCTACGAAGCCACGATGGCACAGGCGTTTGTCGAAGCGAAACGTGTGCTTAAACCCAACGCCCCGATGGTAGTAGTCTATGCGCACAAAACGACGGCAGGTTGGGCGACCCTGATTGATGCTCTCCGAATCGCGGGTTTCACGGTGACGGAAGCCTGGGCGGTTGAGATGGAGCGTCAAACTCGGACAAATGCCCAGGACCGCTCAGCCCTTGCCTCGTCAATCTTCCTGGTGACTCGCAGACGCGAATCCAACGAAACCGGCTCCTACGAACGCGACGTCCGCCCCGACCTGGAGCGCATCGTGCGCGAACGCGTCGACCGGCTGTGGGCGCAGGGTGTCACCGGCGCGGACCTGGTGATCGCGTGCGTGGGCGCTGGGCTGGCCGCGTTCACCAAGTACGCGCACGTCGAGTACGCCAACGGCGCGCCTGTGCCGGCGGACACCTTCCTGGCCGAGGTCGAAGGCGCGGTGCTGGAGACGCTGCTGGAGCGGCTCTTCGGCATCAGCCGCGCCGGGTTCAGTCGGGTCGATCCGTCCACGCGGTTCTACGTGCTGTGGCGCTACGCCTACCGGCTGGCCGCCATCGACGCGGGCGAGGCCATCGTCTTCGCCTACCCGCAGCACGTCGAGCTCGACGGCGCCAACGGCCTGACAGGCGGCCCGAACCCGTTGGTCGAGAAGGGCGGCAGCAAGTACCGCCTGCGCGACTTCACCGAGCGCGGCGACGACGAGAAGCTCGGCCTGCCAAAGGACGGCCGCTCCGCCTCACTGGTGGACGTCCTCCACCGCGTGCTCTGGCTGGTGGAGCACCGCCCGGCGCTGATCCCTGCGTACCTGGACGAAGCCCAGCCCGACATCGAACACCTGCGCGTCGTCGCCCAAACGCTGGCCGGCCAGACATTGGCAGGCAACGGCAGCGGTGGGGGCCGGTCGCTGGTCGCCGCGCGCGGCGCGGAGGCGGCCAGTCTGCGGAAGTTGACGACGAATTGGCGGAGTTTGGTGGAGACGAGCACGCGCGGCCTATAGCACAACAATTCGGGAAGCTACGTTGCGAGGAGAATGAGTCACGGTGGATATCGCACTCTTATATTCAAGATATTTGATTCAGCGCGAAGGATCTCAGACTGATGCACCTGCATTCAGCCATGGTCATCACGGGGAGAGCCTAAGAGCAACAGAGGGCGTCCTCAAGGATCTGAGACTACGCTATAAGCTCTGGGATGAAGAGGATTCCGAGCTTGATTCAGTGTTCCAAGGGGGCCCGCGCCTTATCATAGTCCCATACCTGCGAGTTGCTGATGAGAAGACGTTTCAAGGACTGATCCAGGCCGCAGAGAGAGGCGCAATTGTTCTGGCCACTCTTGACTCCTTCTACTATCGATGTCCTGGCACTCAAGATGGAGATAGAGTGATTAAGTCGCGCATGTGCGACCTGTTTCAGTTGGCGCCTGAAGCCCTTGTTTACGGTCAGAACTATGCTATCGGTGAACTTCATTTCACACAGGATCGCTTCGCCTGGCTAACGAATGGATTGCTCCAACGGCGCCCAATTCCGCATGGGTATTTTCTGGCAGTTCAAGGAACCAGTCGAGTGCTTGCAGCACATGGCGAACTTACGCTCACCAGTACAACCGCAGCGGGCAAAGATGAGGACCAAAGACGACGCGGTGATACTCTCAAGGGAAAGCCAGTGCCGGCGTTTTTGATCCGAGAATTCTCCAGTGGTGGAATGTTCATCTACGCCTGTTTTCATATGCGCCCAGTAGATGGGTACAAACAAGTCTTTCGTAATCTGATGGCACGGCTGCCTGCCCCGAATCCACTACCTGAAATCCAAGAAACGCGCGCTCTTCGGACGAAGCTGAAGATAGCACGAATCACGAACATTGTACTGGGCGCGCTTTTCTTTCTGTTACTTGCTAAGGAGGTAATTGGCGATAGCTGGGCCATCTATATTGGGGGCGCACTATCCGGCGCAGTCATGGGCTACCTGTCAAACAAGCTAACTGATTGGCTCAATCGCTATGCTTCATGAGTGAAAGATGGACTTCAGCAACGCGCAAATCCGTGCCTTCCGCCACTGGATCCAGGGCTACCAGAACTTCTACGAGCCGATAGTAGAGGCATACTTCCGTCACGCCGGCTACACCGTGCTGGCGCACCCGGCGAAGGTCGGCGCGGGGGACATCCAGCGCATCGTAGATGCCCTCTTCGACGGCCACAAGCGCCTGGGGCCGGGGCTGGACAGCCGCGCGTTGCAGGCTTTGCTCAAGCGCCGTTCACGCCTCCAGCCCGACTTCCTGCTGGAGCGCGGCGGCCGGCGTTACCTGGCCGAGCTCAAAAGTTGGGGCGGGTTCACTGCCTCCGGCCAGTTCGACCTCAGGCTGATGGCCGACTATTTCCTGGGCCCCAAGCCCAACGCCTATGACGGCGCCTATCTGCTGGTGGATTGGCTGGAGGACGCACCCATCGCCGGCAAGCTGCTGGTCGTTTCCTCCCGCAGCCCGCAGCATGACCAGGTGCAGGCAGGCCTGCAAAGGGCGTATGACACACCGGTCGAGCTGCTCTACCTGGACGAGATCTTCCGCACGCCACAGTTGGCCGGCGCCATCGAACGCCAACTGCGCTACCTGGACGCCGCCGTCGCGGAGCTAAAGCAGGACTTTCTGGCATCATCGCCCGTGCTTCCGATGGGTCAGTGACCCGCCGGATCGTGGATCCGGCGGAAGCAGCGTCAGGTAACATTCCTTGCTCAAGCCGGGTCCGTGACCCGGCGTCATCGAGAGAGACCAATATGGCATCATCTACCTGGCCCATTCACGTTGACCCGGCCTATCTGTATTTCATCACCACAAGCGCGATCCAACATGCGCACGTTTTCCGCCGTGACCTGATCAAGCGGATTCTCGTGGACAGCCTGAACACCGGCCGCATTCTGGGCCAGTATGAGTTATTCGCTTTTGTCATCATGCCGAATCATGTGCATTTCATCATCCGCTGCCTCAAAGATTATGCGCCGGCAGATATCGTGCGCGAGTTCAAGAAAGCAACGGCTAATCTGATCCTGCGCCAATACGAAGCAGAAGACAACCAGGAAGTGTTGGCTTTCTTCGCGTCGGCAGTGAAGCCAGGTCAAAAGCAAGAACATGCCGTCTGGGAAGATGAATACCAGGCCAAAGAGGTCTTTTCGCCAGGTTTCTTGCGCGAGAAGCTGGATTACATCCATAACAACCCGCTTCAACCGCATTGGCGCCTGACGGAGAAAGCGGAAGACTACGTCTGGTCAAGCGCACGATTCTATACCGGTTCGGGACGTGCGATTATTCCAGTCAGCGACGCGCGGGAGTTGCTGATCTGACCGGTCACGGACCGGTCAGGAGCGATAAGAGTAGATAATGCTCAAGCCGGATCCGTGATCCGGCGGTCAAACAGCAGCCTAACCGGTCACGGACCGGCCAGGAGCAGTGGGGGAGTTCACGCTCAAGCCGATCCGTGATCCGGCGGGCCAGCGAGAACCACCAGCTGACCGGTCATGGACCGGTCAGGAGCAGCGATCAAGGGAAGGGATGTCCATGACCACCGCCCAACTTCGTCCCTGGAGCCAGGTCGTCAGCCTTGACCACGACGTCGAGTCCGGCAACACCGCGGTTGCAGCCTACGCGATTGACCTCGGCGCGCTGGTGGCCGGCGATCCGCGCATCCCGGCCGTCTACCGCCAGCCGGCCGACTTCTTCGCGGTGACGCACCTCACGACCGGCCTGAGCCGGCTGCTGAGCGACGTCCTGGCCGGGCTGACCGGCGGTGCCGGCGACCGGGTGCTCCAGCTCCGCTCCCCCTTCGGCGGCGGCAAGTCGCACACGCTGGCCGCGCTCTACCACGCGGCGAACGACCCCACTGCTCTGGCCGGATCCGTGATCCGGCGGGTCACGGACCCGCCGCAAGCTGAGAATGGGCAAACCTGGCCGGATCCTGGCACCGTGCGCGTCGCGGTCTTCGACGGTGAGAAGTTCGACGTGCAGGGGCGGCTCGTGGAGGGCCAGCAGGTGCACACGATGTGGGGCGCGGTGGCAGCTCAACTTGGCCGCTACGACGCCGTGGCCTACCACGACGCCAACCGCATCGCGCCCGGCGGCGACCGCATCGCCGAGATGCTGGGCGACGGGCCGACCCTGATCCTGCTGGACGAGGTGCTCAAGTACCTGGAACGCGCTGGCGCCGAGGTAGTGGGCGACTCCACGCTGGGCCGCCAGACCCAGGATTTCGTGCAGTCCCTCTCGGTGGAAGTGGCCCGCTCGGCGCGTGCGGTCCTGGTCTACAGCCTGCAGGCCAGCACGCGTGAGGCGCTCGGCAACGAGGCGCTGCTGGCCATGCTCGACCACCTCACCTCCCGCGTCGACGCCAAGCGCGAGCCG
>JAPKMS010000415.1 GCA_026645775.1 Anaerolineae bacterium | reverse complement strand
CCGCTCCACCGAGATGCCGCTGGCTGCGGCAATGCCGTTCAGGTCGGCGGCGGCGAACAACGCCGCATGCGGGCTGTCCTTGGCTGCGCCAAGGCCCTCCTCCACCATGATCTTGCCCAGGGCGAGGGCCACCAGTCCATCCGTGCCGGGGGCGATGGGCACCCACTCATCAGCGACCGCGGCCGTGGCCGACATGCGCGGCTCGAATTGCACCAGGTAACCGCGCTTGCCCAGCGCCCGACCGCGCATCTCGCCGTAGGCCCGGCCATACGCCACCGGCGACAGCCAGGTCTCGGTGAGATTGGCGCCGAACGAGAACACGACATCGCTGCCGGCCAGGTCGAAGAACGGCAGCGCCGGCTCGGCGCCGAAAAATTGGCCTGTGAGCCGGGCCAACGTGCCGCGGCCGGCAAAAGCGCCCAGCGAATCGAAGAACACCGGCGGCTGAGACCCCAGCACCTTCAGGAGCGACGCCGCGATCGCGGCCAGGCTGTCGGACATTTGGCCGCTGTAGAATGCCACACTCCCGGGCTTGGCCGCCGTCACGCGATCCGTCACCTGGGCCAGCGCGTCCTCCCACTGGATTGCCGTAAACTTGCGGCTGCCGCGGCTCTCCTGCTTCACGGCATTCCGCAGCCGATCCGGGTCATACAGTACTTGCAGCCCGGCCTGTCCGCGCGCGCACAGCTTGCCCTGGTTCAGCGGGTGCTGCGGGTTGCCTTCGATCTTGTGCGCCCGCCCATTGCTCACGCGCACGATAATCCCGCAGCCCGCGGCGCACTGGCGACAGGTGCTGGCATACCAAACATTTTCGCCGGGCAGCGCCTCTTCCGGCGGTACGACGTAGGGTTCCAACGTCTCAGCCCGCTGGAGGTTGATCGTGCAGCCGCTGAGAGCCATCGCCGTCCCGGCCAGACCGCCCATCTGAATGAACTGTCGTCGGGTGATGCGTTTCGTCATAAGTTGCAGCCCTTTCGTTCTACCAACTAATAATGGCACGTCGCACAGTCGATCAGCCGCTTCACCTTCTCGGGAGCCTGCTTCCGATGGCAGTCCAGGCAGAAGCCCATGTTGAGATTGTAGGGCTGGGCGTAGTTCATCTGAGAGATGTTGCCGTGGCAGCTTTCGCACGCGACGCCGGCTGCCACATGGGGCCGATGATTAAATTGCACAAAGTCGGGTTGATCATTGATTTTGACCCACTGCACCGGCTTTTTCGCCTCCCAGTACTCGATCAGTTTGTCGATGTCCCGCTGATCGGCTGGATCCTTTGGCTGGACATTGGTGTGGCAACCCATGCACTTGGCCAGCGAGGGCAGGCCGGCCACCGCCCCGGAACTGGCGCCGGCGTGGCAGTAGAGACAGGTCGCGCCCGCGGCGATGTGTTTTTGGTGCTGATAGACGAGGGGCTGGGGCGGGGCGGCATAGGAACGGGACAGCAGAAAAACGCCGCCGACCAACGCACCCACCCCAAGCAACAGAAGCAGCCCCAAGACCAGGGCCAGACGAGGGTGCTGGCGGATGAGGGACAGGATCATATGCACGCTCCAGTCTGCTGCGGCGGAAGTCCGGTGTGCGCCTGGGAACCGGACGAATCAACTACTTCACGGTCAGGAGGTAGGCCACCAGATCTTTGACTTCTTGATCACTCAACTTGGCATAGTTTTTGACCATGACGCCGGCGCTGTAGCCCTTGGCGACGAACGCATCGGGGCTCACGATCGATTCACGCAGAAACTCCTCGGCGGTTTTCGCGGCGCCCTTGTAATCAGCGCTCTTGATGACCGTCTCGGCGCGGCCTGCAACGCCGAACATGGAGGGACCGACCAGAAGCTTGTCCTTTTCAACGGAATGACAAGAGGCGCATCCCGCCCCGCCGGCAGACGCGATGACCGATTGGTTGAACAGCTTCTCGCCGGTTTCGGCATTGCCGGCGCCCGCGGCTGATTGGCCCGCGGTGGAGGACGTCTGGGCGCCGCCGCACGCCGACAGCAGGAGGGTGATGATGATCAACAGGAAAAGGGTGCGTTTTAACACAGAGAGGGCTCCTTTCTTGGTGAGGCATGCTGGCAACATGCCCGGGGCAATTGCGAGACCAGCGTTGGCGCACATTATACCTGAGCACAAGCGGCCGCCAAAACACCGCGCGCCCTGCAGGCGTCCAAAGAAGGCCTATGTCGTTACGACAGGCTTATCACGACTGATCTGCCCGGCGACTGCCTGAGCGCGCAAACCAGAAGAGGCCAAGCGCACCCAACAGGACCAAAAAGGGCATCCCGATGATCAGCACAGTGCTCAGTTGGCGGGCCGGCAAGACACGCTGGACGAACGATACCTCAGACGAGCCGGCCGGCCCGGTCACCGTGACCACCCCATTCCACAGCCCGGGTTGCTCCAGGGTCATATGCGCCGCATAATCGAGCAGGTTGCCGGCCTTCTCATGTGTCATTTCGGCGGCCAGTTCGGCCCCCGCAGTTTCATTCCGCAGAGCGAGAGACACCTGCGCATCGCGCACCTTGTCTGCGCTGACCGGATCGCTGATCCGCACGACAAACGTCACCTGGCCCACCTGCGCCGGCTCAGGCGCCGCCGTAATCAACAGCCGATAGGACCCGACGACCTCATCGCCGGTGATGATGCGCGTGCCGCCGCCCGGGCCCAGGTTTTCCGCGCGGGCTGCCGCTGGCAGCCCAAACAGCAGCGCCGTAACCCACAGAACCCGGCTCACCCACAGGCCGCCCCTGCGCACTTTCAGCATCGCGAACCTCTTGACTTGATCAACTGCCGGCCGCGGGGATCAGCAGCAGCGTGCCCCGCATCTCCATCGGCTGCAGCATGATCCACAGCCCAAACCCCAACATCAGCAGACACACCAGCATCCACGGTGCAGCCGCGCCCAGCACTTTCGACCTGGATTGCACCCCGGCAGGGGCATGGACGCTGATCTGAAACGCGACGATCAACGAGCCGAACGCGCCCAGGTACAACATCAGGGCCTCGATCGGAAAGAGCCAGCCCGTCGGCACGAGCGGCCCCAGCCCCCACGCGGGCGTCCCGGCATACAGCCCGCTATCCGCCAGGAACGACTGCGCCACCGGCACGATGGTCAACCCGCCGGTGAGAAAGTGGAACGCGTAGTGCGCCAGCCACATGCCGAAGCCCATCGGCGCCAAGCTGTAGACGTAGCGCCGCATCACCGTCAACAGCGGCTCCCAGCGCAGGCCGCCGAACGCCCGGCTGGCCGCAGCCGCCGCCGTCAACATCGCGACGGGCAGCGCGCCCAGGCCCAGGGCAAAGATCAGCGCCAGCCCCGGCGCCCGCGAGGTCGTGCCCAGCCAACGCGCCAGCGCGGCCTGCACCCCATACACCGGGCGGATCATCGCAAACGCGTTCAGGAAGCTCCCGAAAGCGAAGAGCATAACCAGTGCGGCCAGGTCCGTCCGCTTGCTGAACCGGCCGATGCCCGAACGGAACGGGTCGGTCCAGAGCTCGGCGGTCGGCATCCGCGCGATCAAGCCCACGTTATCATACGGGCAGGCGTGCACGCAATCCAGGCAAAAGGTGCAGTCCATGTTGCCGGCCTTGCGGGGCTGGAAGAGCGCAAGCTCGCAGCCGCGCGCGCCTGGCCGTGCGCCGATGATCTGCTTCGTTATTGACGTTTTTGTGTTCCGGAATCGAGGCTTTAGCCGGTTTCTATCATTAACAGTCAAACCGGCTGAAGCCTCTCGTCCAGATCGCTTTTTCACTTCTGCCGTGATGCAATCCTTCGTCCTGCACCCCTCGCACACCCCCGCTTCCCGCACCTTGATCTCCAACGGCGAGATCAGGGAGCCAAAGAAGTTGAACTGGCCCAACGGACAAACGTGCTTGCAGAAGGCCGCACCGCGAAAGCTAGCGTCCACCGCAAACGCCACCCCAAAATAGCCAAGCACGATCCAGGCTGTCCACCAGGGCGACGCCCACAACGAGAAGTTCTCGTAGCAGAAGAGGAAAACGATCACTAGGCCGACGGCTAGCCACTTGTTCCGCAGCAGCGCCGGCACGTTGCGCCCGCCGCCGCGGCGCTCACGCAGCCAACGCGCAGCCTGGCGCGGCAGCATAAACGGGCAAGCCATGCAGAACAGATTGCCTGCCACCAGCAAGGCCAACACCACCCATCCCCGGTAGTGCAGCCAGACGCCGACGGTCGCCAGGTTCTTCGGCGCAAGCTGCGGCCCCACTAAGCCATCGAAGACGATCAGGGCAGCAACAACAAGCAGCGGAACCTGCATGGTCGTGCGCGCATGCCGCCAATTGAGAAATCCGCCGAGGATGGGCCAACGCAGCAGGTCCACAGGTTACACCAAACCCTCTTCAGATCTTCGCGCCACACCTGCCCTACCGCACGTTGACGGGAAAACGCCGGGCCACCGCCTGACCACCCGACAGCGTGAAGTTGACATCCACGAACCAGTCGCCGGACATGGTCCAGGCAAGCGGCACACGGTAAATGCCGTCCTGGCTGCCGGCCGCCACGGCATTCACTGGCGTCATGCCGGCGTGGCTCATGTTGGCCTCAACCGCAAGCTGGGCGCCGTCCACAGGGTGGCCGCTCGCATCGGTCAAGGTCACGACCAACGTGCCGTCGCCCACGGCCGGCGCGGCGGGCTCGGTCGCAAAAGTTACGGTGAAGCCATCGTTCGTTTCGGGTGCGGCATGTTGCGCGCGGCCGCACCCCCCGGCCATCGCCCCGACAAGTGCCAGGCCCACCAACAGGAATGCCCTGCACAGGACGCGCAAGGCATTGCGAGACGGCTTACGCTGCCCTGGGGCCTGCGCTGGTGCCCAGAGTGAGACGCTCATATCTGCACCTTCGCTTGGTGTCACAGCCGCAGCACGATCAGCATCGGAATGACCAGCAGAAACGGCACGAAAAAGATGAAGGCAAACCACCGGCTATCGAAACGCAGGTGCATGAAATACAGGATGACCAGCAGAGCCTTGAGCAGAGAAAGAGTCAACAGCACCGGCGCCTGCGGAATCTGTGGCACATAAGTGATGGCGACCTCGATGGCCGTCAGGATCGCCAGCGAGGCAAAAACCAGCAGATAGTTCGGGTGGTGCTGGTGCTTTGCGCCGGGTTGATTGGGTTCCATGTCCCACCTCAAATCAGATAAATAATCGTGAACAGCAGGATCCAGACCACATCGACGAAATGCCAGTAAAGGCCAAAAATCTCAATCCGGCTGTAGTTTGTCGCCGAAAACTTCTCTTGGAGCGCCTGGCGCAGCAGCCCGGTGACCCACAACAGCCCGATGAAGACGTGGAAGCCGTGGAAGCCGGTGACGGTGTAAAAGCCGCCGCCGAACAGACTGCCGGACGGCGTGAAGCCCTCGTGGAGGATCAACTGCGTGTACTCAAAGACCTGGACACCCAGGAAGGTCGCGCCCAGGGCCAGGGTCGCACCCAGAAACAGCTTCAGCCGCCGCTTGTCACCTTTCATGATGCTTTCCAGGGCCAGCACAACCGTCGTGCTGCTGACGATCAGGATGAAGGTGTTGACTGCGGTGATCGGCACATTGAGCACTTGATGGGCGTCCGCTGGGCTGCGGCCCTTCATCTGCAGAAACGCGCCGATCAACGATGAGAAGAGCATCACCTCGGTCGCCAGGAAAATCCACATGCCCAGCTTGGCGCTGTCGAGGCCGGTGCTGCTGGAGTGTTGTGCGCTGGTGGTTTGACTCATAAGGGCTCCTGTCGATTCTTGGACACGGGTTGCTGGGATCGTCCTGTCCCGGCCGGCTTCTATCTCCCAGCTTCCAGGACGGGTGCGACTCGCTCGCCATAGCCATAAGGATCCGCATCGACCTCCGGCGGGACCGGGAAATTATGGACCGGCGGCGGGGATGAGAGGGTCCACTCCAGGCCCAACGCGCGCCACGGGTTCTTGCCGGCCGCTGCCCCCCGCTTCAGACTGAGCAAGGCGTTGAGGATGAACGGCAATGTGCTGAAGGCCAGCAGCATCGCGCCAATGGTGGAAACCAGGTTCAGGGCCGCGAACTCCGGCGCGTAGTCGGCCACGCGGCGGGGCATGCCGTCCAGGCCCAGGGTGTGCTGGGGCAGGAAGGTCAGGTTGAAGCCGATAAAGTTGAGCCAGAAGTGCAGTTGGCCGAGCTTTTCGTTCAGCATGCGACCGGTGATCTTGGGATACCAGTAATACACCCCGGCATACAACGCCAGGACGCTGCCGCCGAAGAGCACGTAATGCAGATGCGCCACCACAAAGTAGGTGTCCTGCACGTGTATATCGATGGGCACCGAGGCCAGGAAGATGCCGCTGAGGCCACCGATCAGGAACATCGAAATGAAGCCCAGCGCGAACATCATGGCCGTGGTGAAACGCAGCTTGCCGCCCCAAATGGTGGCCAGCCACGAGAAGATCTTCACCCCCGTGGGCACCGCGATGATCATCGAGGTGATCATGAACGGGATGCGCAGCAGGGGATCCATGCCGCTGGTGAACATGTGGTGCGCCCACACCAGGAAACCGAAGATGCCGATGGAGAGGCTCGAGATCGCGATCAGTTTATAGCCGAAAATGGGCTTACGGGAAAAGACCGGCAGCACCTCGGAGATGATGCCGAAGCCCGGCAAGATCATGATATACACCGCCGGATGCGAATAGAACCAGAACAGGTTCTGCCACATTAACGGATCGCCGCCGGCGCTCGCCGAGAAGAAATTGGTGCCCAGGACGCGGCTGAAGATCAGCATGAAGAGCGCCCCCGACAGCACCGGAGTGCCCAAAATCTGAATGATGGCGGTCGCGACGATGGCCCAGGCCATCAGCGGCAGGCGTCCCAGCGTCATGCCTACCGCGCGCATATTGAAGATGGTCACCAGGAAATTCAGCGCGCTGAAGATAGACGAAAAGCCGACGAACTGGAGCGAGATCGCCCAAAGCGTCTGGCCGGAACCGGTTTGCAGGCTGAGGGGCGCATAGGCCGTCCAGCCGCTCTCCGCACCGCCCACATAGAAGCTGATCAGCAGCAGGAGGGCGCCCGGCGGCAGAAGCCAAAACGACAGGGCGTTCAGCTTGGGGAAGGCCATATCCTCGGCGCCGATCTGCAAGGGGATGACGTAGTTGGCCAGGCCCGCAAACATCGGAATGATCCACAAAAAGATCATCACCGTGCCGTGAATCGTGAAGAGCTGGTTGTACGCGCTGCCGCTCACGAACTGCGTGCCCGGCTGGGCCAACTCCGCGCGGATCGCCATCGCCAGCAGGCCCCCGAAGATGAAGAAGATGAACGACATCACCATGTACTGGATGCCGATCACTTTGTGGTCGGTGTTAAACACAAAGTAGTCGCTCAGCTTACGGCCGCCGTGTCGAATCAAGCCGTGGCCTGTGGTCTCTGCCATGTGAGTCTCCCTGTTTCCTACTTCGTTTCCAGCAGGTACTGCACCAAAACGTCCAAATCCTGCGCGGAGAGGCGCAGTGCATAGTCCTTCGGCATGAGGTCCTGGTAGCCAGGCGCCAGATAGTCGGCGGGTTTCTCGATGGAGGTCCGGATATACGCATCGGCGGCCTGACCGGGAACCGTGCTGCCGGCACGGGCGGCAATGCCATCCAGGCTCGGGCCAAGCACGCCAACCGCCCGGGCATCGGCCAGGGCGTGGCAAGCGTTACAGCCGGCCGTGATGAAGACCTGGCGGCCGGCCGCCAGCGGATCGGAACTGGACGCGGCCGCGATCGTGGTCTGTTTCATGCTGGCGATCCACGCGCGATATTCGGCGTCGGACTGGACAACCACCTGGGAGCGCATGATGGCGTGCCCT
>JAPKMS010000414.1 GCA_026645775.1 Anaerolineae bacterium | reverse complement strand
CTGATGCCTGACGCTGCAACTCAGTATGCGGCCACGGCGCAGGAATCGCTATGTACTATACCGAAACTTCAGTGACTTATGAGTAGACCGAGCGAAGGCGCGTACCGACTGACCTCTACTGCCACTTCGCGGAGTTTCCAGCCCATGAGTGAGGAAAAGATGCATGAACGACGTTCACCAAATCATCGAACAGCTCTCACCGGCCGATGCCAGCGCCATCCTGCACGCCCTGGCAACCAGCGATGAAGCTTTATCTAGCCGCATCGCCGAAATGGCGCTGGCCCGCATCCAGCAGGTGGATGTCGAAGAGGTAGCTGCCGCCCTGTATGACGAACTGGAGACCCTGGAAGTCGAAGAGGTCTGGGAGCGGGCCGGTCGAAAGCGCCACGGCTACGTCGAAACAGGTGAGGTCGCCTATCAGATGATTGAGGCGGCGCTAACGCCTTTCCTGGCGGACCTGGCCAGGTATCAGAAGCTCGGCCTGCGGGACGAAGCCAACCGGATGTGCGAAGGCTTGCTGCTCGGCTTCTACCGGTTCGAGCATGAATCCACGTCCAAGTTCAAGGACTGGGCGCCGGACGCGCCGATCAGTTTTGCGGGGACAGTGCTGACCGCTTGGCGGACCGGCTCCCCTACCACGGGTGACAGCCAGGCGCTCAAAGCGTTTGTCACCGAGGCGTTGGGCGGTTGGGACGCGTATCTGATCCGAAAATGGGACGTGGACGAGCGCTGATGAACGCGGATGACGGCATTTTCATCCCTGCTTGTGTCGCCCGCGGCATGGCCGCTAACCCGAAAATGGGACGCAGATTCACCTGATTGACCTGATTACTGCCATTTCATCACTGATTGTGCCCGGCAGGGGCATGGACGCTGGTCTGAAAAGATGACAAACACCACCTGCTCCGACCTCACCGTCTTCATCGCCCGCCGCGACGTTATTTGCGGCGAGTGCGGCGAGGCGCTGGGGCACCACGCGTGGATCACGCTCGACCGCGAACGCGGCGCGTTCTGCCTGGCCTGCGCCGACCTGGATCACCTGGTCTTCCTGCCGGCCGGCGACGCAGCGCTCACGCGGCGGGCCAAGAAGCATTCGACCCTCTCCGCCGTTGTCCTGGAATGGAGCCGCGCCCGCGAACGCTACGAGCGGCAGGGCCTGCTGGTGGAAGAATCCGGCTTGGCCCAGGCCGAGGGGGAGTGCCTGGCCGACGCCGACGCGCGGGAGCGTCGCCGGGAGCGCGAGGCCGAGCGCCGGTCCGAAGAAGATCAGGAATACGTGGCCCTCTTCGCTGCGGCCGTCCGCCAGATGTATCCCGCCTGCCCGCCGGGCCGCGAGCGGGTCATTGCCGAACATGCCTGCCGCAAGTACAGCGGCCGAGTCGGCCGGAGCGCGGCCGCCAGGAAACTGGATGCCAAGGCTGTGCGCCTGGCGGTCATCGCTCACGTGCGCCACGCCGAGACGAACTACGACCAGCTCCTCAGCCAGGGATATGAACGCGGGGATGCGCGGGGCGAGGTCGAGGTTCAGGTCGAGCGTGTGCTGGCACGATGGGCGGGGGCCACGTGAGAAAACGGAGATACGGCTGATGATGGAACAGCGCATCGAGAAACCCGAACTCGTGGCCCGCGTTGCGGCGCGCGTCCAGACGGACGCCGGCCCGGTCGAGGAGATCCTCGACGCGACGCTGGAGGAGATCTTCCAGGCGCTGAAGCGGGGCGAGAGCGTCTCCCTGCGCAATTTCGGTACGTTCTACGTGCGAGAGGAGCGTGAGAGTTGGGTCTTCCGGTTCAATCCGTCGCAGAAATGGCGGGCGCTATTTGGCTGGTCGTCTACGTACCGGGGGTGAGCTATGACTGGCACGAGTAGTAAGGCTGACACGCCTGCCGAGACCAGCTATCCTCACGT
>JAPKMS010000048.1 GCA_026645775.1 Anaerolineae bacterium | reverse complement strand
GGGGAGCGGTCGTCGGCTCCCGGATAGCGCTCGGCACTGAAAAGCAACTCGGCAGACCGAGCACCTCCCTGTCCGCCCTTCCCTGGGACAGGATTGGGCGATTTGGTCCTGCTCAGGATGCGAAAATCCGCGTTGAAAGGATTCTGGTGATGTACCGCTGCATAGTTCATAGGATTCTCGTCCTCCTTATCTGCTTATTTGGACCGTCAACGGCGTATTGCGTGCAAGCTTCCGCCCCACAGGGCTGTCAAGATGGGGTATGGAGCTACCAACTGCTCTTTTCCCCTGATTATGCCTTCGATGCCACGATTTTCCGGGTCATTCCATCCTCAACCACGGGGAACTTAGAGCTGCAGAAGAGTGTCGATCGTGGCCGCACATGGTCTCAGATGTTAGTGGCCCAACCGTACGTGTACGGGTTTCGTCTTCTTGGGGTCTCAAGAGACTATGCTGCAGATCAAACACTCTTCTTCAAAGATCGGTCGAGCGTTTTACGCTCGACCGATGGGGGCAAGAGTTGGTCATTAATCAGTAATCTCCCTGACGACTATAACAGCGATTGGTCTTGGGTTGTGATTAGTGCTGCTGAAGTCTTTATTCGTGCAGATTACCAACGCCCCTACAGCGGCCTGTCGGAACGTGGCGTATGGCACTCCACTGATGGCGGGATTTCATGGACTCGGGTGTATGACGAACACAGCGTTACTGCACTGGCTGTCTCACCGGCCTATGCCAGGGACAAAACCTTATTCATTGCTCCGGGCGAGTACAAGTGGATCGGTGGCATCTACCAATCTACCGATGGGGGCCGTTCTTGGATGCAGTTGGCTTCATATGGCTCTGGACCTTCCACATCTCCGGTGCAGAGCATTGCCCTTTCACCGGATTATGAGCATGACAAGACTCTCTTTGTGGCAGGCAGTCATGGGCTGGCAATTTCGTATAACGGTGGCGCAAGTTGGATTTATCGACAGACTCCTGTCCCTGATGAGTTTGGGGATATCGTGCCCTCGCCATATTATGCCTCGGATAAGACTGTTGTGGCGCGAACCTGGATCGCCCCAGGCCTACGCGGTCTTGCAATCTCATCCGACCGGGGAAATCGCTGGGGCAATACCACATCTCTGCCCGGGCAGCAAGGTCCTGCTGGACCAGGTCCCATCAACGTCTTTGCTGTCAATCCGCATAGTGTTGGTATTGGTTGGGGAAATCATGTGTCTTACGATTACGGTCAAACCTGGCAATGCCTGGGGGACCCCGCGCCACCGCCCACTCCGCTACCACCTGCTGAAGTCCCCGAACCGGCGACCTGGCTGCTGCTGGGCAGTGGGTTGGCCGGGCTGGCGGGATATGCGCGGCGGCGCGGTCCGCGGGGCTGAGCGCCCGCTCCGCTCAGCCCCGCGGACATATGAAAGGAAATCTTCGGGTGTCTTCAGGGAGCGGTCTTCGGCTTCCAGAGCGCGCTCGGCGCTGAAAAGCGCTCCGGCGGACAGCGCGCCACCTGGCCGACCTTCTCGTCGCAGGATCGAGGGACAAAATTCGCAGCGCGTGATATAATCCCCTTGCTATCATGTTCCACCTGCGGCGCCGAGACCCTCCCCCCCAGTGCGCGTCGCACCAGTACCTGGAGGCCCACCATGAGTCTATTCGCCATCCCCCGCAAGCTGCTGCCGATCACGCTCGGCGCGCTGCTGTTGACGCTCCTGCTGGCGGCCCTGTGGCGGCCCGGTGCCGCCAGCACCGCCATGGACCGGCTGTTTCAATCGGTCCTGCAACCCACCGCCACGACCGGCGCGCGCCTGCCGGCCACGGTCGCGCCGACAGCCACGACGCGGGGCGGCCGGGCGGCGCCCACCGCGACGCCGGCGGCTCGCGTGCTCACTGCTGCGTACATGCGCCGATTGCCGCTGGTGCTCAAGGGCTGGCCGCCCACGCCGACGCCGACCGCGACCGCGACGCCCACGCGCACGCCTACGCCCACGCGCACGGCGACCCCAACGGCCACGCCGACACCGACGCCGATC
>JAPKMS010000413.1 GCA_026645775.1 Anaerolineae bacterium | reverse complement strand
GTCGAGCTCCCCGATGTGGACTTGCCCAAGGTCGAGCTCCCCGACGTCGAGCTGCCGAAAGTCGATCTCGGCGCGGCGCTGCCGAAAGTGGCGCTGCCGGCGGTCGAACTCCCTGATGTGGACTTGCCCAAGCTTGAACTCCCCGACGTCGATCTGCCCGACGTCGAATTGCCGAAAGTCGATCTTGGCGCGGCGCTGCCGGAAGTGGTGCTGCCCAAGGTCGAGATTCCCGACGTCGAGCTGCCGAAAGTCGATCTTGGCGCGACGCTGCCGGAAGTGGCGCTGCCGGCGGTCGAGCTCCCCGACGTCGATCTGCCGAAAGTCGATCTTGGCGCGACGCTGCCGGAGGTGGCGCTGCCGGCGGTCGAGCTCCCCGACATCGAGCTGCCACAGGCCGAAGTGGTCTGGCCCGAAGTGGCGGCCGCAGTGGCCGTGGCAGGCGCTGAGTTGCCCGATGTCAGCATTGAGCCGCCGAGCATCGGCGCTGAGCTGCCGGCGACCGGCGTCACCCTGCCCGATGCGGCTGTGGCCGCGCTGGCGCCCAGCGCCGGTGTGATCGTTGATGACCTGACTCAGGTCGCCGGTGTCGGCCCCAAGTTTGCGCGGAAACTGGCCGCGGCCGGCATCACGTCGTTCGCGGCACTGGCCGCAGCCCAGCCGGATCAACTGAATCAGATTATCGCCGCCCCCGGGTGGCGCCAGACCGACACCAGCGCCTGGATCGCTGACGCAAAGCGATTGGCCGCGGCGCCACGGATCACCCGGGCGGGCGATGACTTGACGCGGCTGGAGGGCATCGGCCCCGTGTATGCCGCCAAGCTCAACGCGGCCGGCATCACAAGCTTCGCCCAGCTTGCCGACGTGGAAGAGACACGGCTCGCTGATCTCATTCAGGCGCCGGTCTGGCGGCGAGTCAATTACGGTGAGTGGCGTACACAGGCCGCCTTGGCCGCTGCGGGCGATGAAGTGGGCTTGCAGGCGCTCCAGGCGCAGTTGTTCAGCGGCAAGGGCGACAACCTGGGCCTGGTGAGCGGGCTGGGCGAGAAGACCGTAGCCGCCCTGGGCGCGGCCGGCATCACCTCCTACGCGGCCCTGGCGGACACGCCCCCTGAGCGGCTGGCCGAGATCACCCGATCGGCGGGCGTGCGCGGCGGCGACTTCGCGGCGTGGATCGACGAGGCCAAGCTCCGTGCGGCCGGCAAGCGCGTCCCGCGCATGCACCGCTTGCGTGCGGTCACCCGCATGGTGTCCTGTCCGCAGGATCTGTCTCGTGTCAAAGGCATCGGCTCAGTCTACGAGCAGAAGCTGTATGCGGCGGGCATCGGTACTTTTTGGGATCTGGCCCAGGCCGATGCCGCTGATCTGGCGCGTATCCTTGAAGTCAAGGATTTCCAGAATATCGATTTCGCGTCGCTTAAGGCTGATGCGCTGCGCCTGGCGGAGGAAACCGGCAGCCTCGACCGTTCGTGGGATGGCACTGCGCCCGACGACTTCGAACCGCTGGAGGGTATCGGCGAGGTCTACGAGGGCCGCCTCTATGAGGCCGGCATCTGCACCTTCCGTGCGCTGGCCGACACCACGGTCGAGCAACTCGCAGACATCTGTAAGGCGCCGGATTGGCGGCGGCCCGATTACGCCCTCTGGATCGCCCAGGCCAAGCGCCTGAGCGGCCTGACAGAATAGCGCCTGGGCGCTGCTTCGTAACATCGTTTGTAAGGCAGCGCGTGCATAATTATCGACAAGCGAGAACAATTATAATCGCTTGAATTTGCAAGACAGCGTCGGCCGGGGAGCTCGGCGGCAAACTTCAAAGGAGAACAGGGTCATGAGTATGGAGGATCTGATTCAGTCGATTCTGGGCGGCGGAAGCTCACAAAGCCAGCCGAAGAACAGTGGCGGCCTGGAGGACATCTTGGGCGCCATCATGGGCGGCGGCAGCGCACAGCAACAGCAATCCAGCGGCGGCGGCCTGGAGGACATCCTGGGCGCCATCATGGGCGGCGGCAGCGTGCAGCAACAGCAATCCAGCGGCGGCGGCCTGGAGGACATCCTGGGCGCCATTATGGGCGGCGGCAGCGCGCAGCAGCAATCGCAGAGCAGCGGTGGCGGCCTGATGGACATCATCTCGGCGATCTTGGGCGGCAGCGGAAATGCCCAGCAGTCGGCTTCGCCCATCATCGAGGGCGTGTCAGGGAAGACGGGCCTGTCATCGGTGATTGTTCAGATGATCCTCTCGTTTGTCATGAGCAAGTTGTTGGGCAGCCTGTCCGGCAGCGCGTCAGGTCAGGCGGGCTCCTCGCAAAATCAGCAGTCTGGCGGTGGGTTGGATTTGGATGGTCTGCTAGAGCAGATGGGGCAGGATAAGAGCGTCGCCAAGGAACTGGCGGAGCAGACCGGCCTTGATTCCCAGACTGCCAAGAAGGGCCTGGATGAGATTCTCGGCGCGTTGGGCGCTCAGCGCCAGGCGTCGTCCGGTCAGTCTCAGCCGGCGAAGAAGAGCGGCTTGGACGGTTTGCTCGAAAACTGGTAAGGAAACCAGAAACCCGGTTTCCGCCTTTGGCGAGAAACCGGGTTTCTCGCTGTGACAATGGAGTTGGAGGAGAATTATGGCTAAACTTGAACGGGCCACCCGCGGCTCGACCCCGGATCGGGAGATTATCCAGGGCGTGATGCCTGCCGTCGTTCAGATCATCGCGCTGAAACAAGGCATGATGGGGCAAATGTCCCCGGTCTGGACCGGGTCAGGCACCATCATCGATCCAAGGGGCCTGATCTTGACGAACTGCCATGTGGCCAATCCGAGCGCAATGGGCATGTCCGCGCCGGCAGCCAGCGTGCTGGGTGTGGCGATCACGCAGCGCTCCGACGAGGCGCCGGCCCTGACGTACATCGCCAAGGTTGCGGCGCAGTCTCCTGAACTCGATCTTGCCGTGCTGGTCATTACCTCTACGACTGATGGGAAGGCGGTTAAGAACCTGAACCTGCCCTACGTTCAGTTGGGGGATTCCGACGCCCTGGAGCTGGGCGATGTCGTTAGCATTTTCGGCTACCCTGGTATCGGCGGCGAGACCGTCACCTTCACCTCGGGCAGCGTGGCCGGTTTCACCTCTGAGTCGGGCATTCAAGGTCACCGCGCATGGATCAAGACCGATGCCTGCATCGCCGGCGGCAACAGCGGCGGCACCGCAGTCGACGATGCCGGCAAACTGATCGGCGTGCCCACCCAGGCCGCAGCCGGTGCGGGCATCACGCCGGTGGACGCCCGGCCGGTGGTGGACACGAACCAGGATGGCCGGGTCGACCAGCGCGACACGGTGATTGCGATTGGCGGCTTCATCAACGGCTTGCGGCCGGTGAACCTGGCCAAGGGGCTGCTGACCAAGGCCGGTTGGAGCGGCGTGGGGCAGGCGGTCGCGACGCCGCAGACCCCCAGCAAGTCAGTCCAACCTGCGCCTGCCCCGAGCGCGCAGTTCACCAACCTGATGTTCAGCACGCAGGTCACTTCCGACGGCCGGCCGATCAACCCGGCGACGATCTTCGCTACCGGCGGCAAGACGGTCTACGCCTCGTTTGACTTCCGGGGCATGACGAACGGCGCGCAGTGGTCGCAGGTCTGGACCATGAACGGGAAGACGATCGTGCAGCAGCCGGGCAACTGGAGCGATGGGGCGCAGGGCCGCAAGACCTTGACCCTCACCAACCAGAACGGCCTGCCGGATGCCGTCTATCAACTCATCCTTGCAGTGGGCAGCCAGGTGGCGATCCAGGGCGAACTCTCGATTGGCCGGCGGGTGGATGATACCGACACCGAGGTCTCGGGCCAGGTGGTGGATAGCCGCACGGGCCGGGGCATCGCGGGCGCGCTGATCATTGCGCTCAAGCCGGGCGTTGCGGTCAAGCAGTTCCTGCAAACGCAGAGTAAGGACCTGGCGTATACCTCGGCGCGCACCGATGCAAGCGGTAAGTTCACCTTCCCGCAGCAGTTGCCGAAAGGCCAGGCCTACAGCGTGATCGTGGTGGCGAGGGGCTACCAGGATCTGGCCGTCGAGAGTGCGCTGCGGATCACCGCTAATGCGCCGGAACAGGCGCAAATCAGCGCGATCCCGATGACAGCCGAATAACGTATCGTCTCCGGAACATAAAGGGGCGCCGGGTGTGTTTCGCACTCAGCGCCCCTTTTGCGTCCCGAGCCGACTCACAAGGCCAGCGCGAGGATTTCCTCCAATTCAGCAGCGGTCAAGGTGATCGGGTTGGCCTTGGTGCTTGATGCGACCGCGGTCTTGGCCACCAGGTCGGTGAAATGCGCTTGCGTGATGCCGTACGCGGCAAGGCGGGGCGTCTCCAGGTCAGCGCACAGCGCCGACACCCAGCGCACGCCCCCAGCGGCCGTGGCGGTCGGGTTCCCGGTCAAGATGCGCGCCACTTCGTCATAGCGATTCAGCAGCGGGTCGTTGGGCCGGCGCTCTGCCAGGGCGCGCACGTTGATTGCCATGACGTGCGGCAGAAACGCCGCGCAGACCGCCCCGTGCGGCGCGGGGAACATCCCGCCCACCGGCCCCGCGAACCCGTGCGCCGCACCCAATCCCGCATTCGCCAGGGCCAGCCCGCCGAACAGGCTCGCCAACGCCATGTCCTCGCGCGCAGCAGTGTCGCCGCCGTGGCGATACGCCTGGCGTAACGAGCGGGCAACCCGCAGCATGCCCTCGCGGCACAGCGCATCGGTCAGCGGGTTGGCTTTGCTCGACGTGAACGGCTCGATCAGTTGCGTCAGCGCATCCAGCCCGGTGCTGGCGGTGACCGCCGGCGGCAGACCGTAGGTGAGCTCGGGATCCACGAGCGCCAGCCGCGGCAGCATGGTGGGGCTGCGCAGGCTCACTTTGACGCCGTGCTCAGGCGAGGCCAGCACGGCGTTTCGCGTCACCTCAGCGCCGGTGCCGGCAGTGGTGGGGATGGCGATGCAGGGCAGCGCCGGCCGGCTCAACACCTGCCCGCGGCCGATCACCTCCAAATAGTCCAGCGGGTCACCTCCGTTGGCTGCCAGCGCGGCGATGGCCTTGGCGGCGTCCATAGCGCTGCCACCTCCAAGTCCGATCACCAGATCGCACCCCTCTGTGCGCGCAAGCTCCGTCCCGGCGCGCGCCAGCGCCACTGTGGGTTCGCCGGAAACCGACAAGGTGACATAAGAGACATCGGCTGCGGCCAGCGCTGCGAGCAGCGGCGCGGCCTGCGCCGGGTCCAGGCCCAGCGTGACGAGCGCGTGGCGGCCCATCTCACGCGCGGCGGGGCCGGCCTGGCTCAGGGTGCCGGGGCCGAAGAGAATGCGGGCGGCTGTAGCGAACTCAAAGCGCACGGGAATGCCCCTCCCAAATCTGAGTAGTTACCACGCTGCATCCGCAGGAAACACATTCTCGTATTTCACAGCGGTACGCGGCTCGGCCATCATATCGGCTACGGCGTCGCGCCACCTGGCGTAATGGGCGGTCGCCTTGTGCGCGGCGGTCGCCTCAAGCGTGCGATAGCACTCCACAAGCACGAAACGGGTGGGGTCATCGGCCTGCTGGATGACGTCGAAGCGCGCGATGCCGGCCTCCCGGACGCTGTTGCTGGCATTTTCGGTCGTGGCCTGGCGGAACGCCTCGACGTATTCCGGTTTGACGTGGACGTGAACGTGGATGATGAGCATGGGGCACCCTCCTGAGACCAGTCGATGCCGGCAGTATAGCTTCCGGGGTAACGAGTGTCAAGCTTCTTGACCCGCACCGACCGCCCTGATTGACTCGGCCTGCAGCCAGGCCGCACCCCAGTCCTCGGCCTGCCAGCGGCCGCGGATCAGCAGCGGCTGCCATGCGGGCGGCGTCTTCAGGTCGCGCGGGCCGCGGGCGATGACAAATGTCGGGCCGTCGCTGAGGAAAAAGCCCTGCCCCCCGGTCCAGCCCGGCAATCTGACGCCGGCAACGACGGTTGGACGCCCGCGCAGGCCGGGCAGGGCGACAAGTGGAGTGTGCTCCGGCAGCCGTTCCTTGACGAGGGCCAACGGATCGGCCAGGGCGCTGACGGGCAGGCCGAGCAGCTCGGTCTCCCAGGCCCAGCGCTGCGCCAGCGGCTCGGGTATCACCTGCGGCCGGGCGAAGTCGAACGGCATTTGCGCCGCGCCGCCGCTGTGCCGGATCGTCTCGGCCTCGGCCAACAGCTCGGCGCGGCTCTCGCCCAGCCCGTCCAGCGCGCCGGCGCGGATCAGGTGGTCGAGCTCCTTGGGACGCAGCGGCGCCCGGTTCAGCAGATCGCGCAGATCACGAAACGCGCCCCGCCCGCGCTCATGCACGATGGCGGCGATGGCCGCCTGGCGCAGATCGCGCACCTGGCCCAGGCCCATGTAGAGAATGTGGAATGTGGACTGTGGAGTGTACGATGTAGGATGTCCGATAGGCGAAGGATGTGTCGTGGTCAAGGTAAACGCTTCGCCGCTGTAGTTCACGTGCGGCGGACGGACGGCGAAGCCGAGCCGCACCGCCTCGGCCATGTAGATGGCGGGATGGTGGAAACCGCCCCAGTCGGCCAGGCGCGCGCAGAGGAATTCCGCGGGGTAGTGTGCCTTCAGGTAGGCCGAGCGGTAGCTGACGTCAGCGTAAGCGGTGGCGTGCCCCTGGTTGAAGCCGTAGCCGGCAAACGGCATGATCTGTTCCCACAACGTCTGGGCCTGCGCGGGCGTGAACCCGTGGCCGACCGGCGCGGGGCGCAGGCATCCGGCAACGAACTGGTCGTGCAGTGCGGCCATTTCCTCTGCGCCGAAGTGGCTCATCCCTCGGCGCAGATGGTCCGCCTGTTCCCAGGTGAGCCCGGCAATCTCCCGCGCCAACCGCAGGATCTGCTCCTGGAAGATCAGCACCCCCTTTGTGCGCCCCAGGATCGGCTGCAGCGCCGGGTGCAGGTATGACACCGCCTCCTCGCCGCGGTAGCGCCGGACGAACGCAGTCGCCATCCCGCCCATGGCCGGGCCCGGCTTGAAAAACGCATTCGCGACGGCCAGATCAGCCACCGTGCGGGCCTTGAGTTTGCGCAGGGTGCGCTGCGCACCGTCGGATTCGCACTGGAAGACGCCGATGGTCTCAGCGCGCGCCAACAGATCGGCGGTGGGGGCGTCATCCAGGGGAATCTCGGCCAGGTGGAAGGCGGGGTCATGGTCGCGCCGGACCAACTCGGCCGCGTCGGCCAGCACGGTCAGCGCGCGGATGCCGAGCAGATCCATCTTGGGCAGGCCCAGCGCTTCCACGTCGCCGTGCTCGAACTGGGTGATCAGGAAGCCTTTGGGCGCCCACTGCACCGGCGCCACGTCGGTCAACGGGCCGGGGGTGATGACGACGGCGCCGGGGTGGACGCTCAGGTGATCCGGCTGGCCCAGCAGCGTATAGGCGATGCGCACGACCTCGTGTTCCAGCGGATCGGTTAAGGCCGCCAGCACGTCAGCGGCCGTGCGCTTGTCGCGGCGCCGCGGATCGGGGTGCCAGCTATGCGGCAGCAGCCCGACCAACCGATCGATCTGCGCCTCGGCCAGGCCAAACGCCTTGCCCGTCTCGCGCACGGCCGATTGCGGCCGGAGGGTGCTGACCGTGCCCACCAGTGCGACGTGCGAGGCCCCGTAGGCGTCGCGCACGTAACGCAGCACCTCATCGCGCCGGCGGCTGCAGAAGTCGAGATCGATGTCGGGTGGGTTGGCCCGCGCCGGGTTCAGGAACCGCTCGAAAAGCAGATCGTGTGCGATCGGGTCCACCGTGGTGATGCCGATGCAGTATGCGACCAGCGAGTTTGCTACGCTGCCGCGCGTGCTCACCGGGATCTCCTGCTGATGGGCAAAGCGGACGATGTCAGCGACCACCAGGAAGAGCGGGGCGTAGCCGTGGCGGGCGATGGCGGCGAGCTCGTGCTGGAGGCGGGCGTGAAAGGCTGGAATGGGGGATGTGGAATCTGGAATGGGGGATGTGGAATCTGCTTCGCGCTTCGTGCTTTGCGCTTCCAATTTCGAGCTACCGGCCCACGCCAGGTCTGCCAGAGCCTCATCCGGGGTCTGGCCGGCAGGCAGCTTGAGGCTGGGCCAGATGGGGCGGCCGTCGGGCAGGCAGGGCTGGCAGCGTGCGGCGATCTCAGCGACCTGGCTGACAGCCTGGGGGAAGCGCCCGTACCGTGCGGCGATCTCGGCCGGCGAGAGCCAGTGCCCATCGTACGGCGGCGCGGCTTCCCCAAGACGCGCCTTTGGAATCGAGGCTTCAGCCGGTCGGTGTGGATATGGCGAGTGACCGGCTAAAGCCTCGATTCCGGAACGCGGCGGCCTGGCTTTTTCATACGCCGTGGCAGCTTCAAACTCGTCTTCACTCTCAGCCTCGACCTCTGCCTCATCCTCAACCTCTGCCTCGTGCAGCCGCCTGTTCTCCCGTATCGCAGCCAGCAGCCGCAGCTTCGGCGCATCCTCGGACGACAGGCAGTAGATCGGCTGCACCGCGGCCGTCGGCAGCCCCAGGCGCCGGCCCAGCGTCACGACCTCCGCCGCGACTGCTTCGTCCGCCGGCGTATGGATCTCCAGCGCCAGGTATGCATTCTCTTCGAAGATCCCCGCCAGCCGTCCCGCGTAAAGCTGTGCGGCGCTGAGGTCGCCCGCGCGCAGGAAGCGCTCGATCCACCCCATCCGCCCGCCGCTCAGGCAGATCAGCCCCTCCCGGTGCGCGGCGATGTCCTCCCAGGTCAGGCCCCGCGCCGCCAGCGCCTCCCGGTCCGGCCCGCCCTGGATCAGCGACGACAGCCGGCACAGCGACCGATACCCTGCCGGATTCATCGCCAGCAGCACAAGATGCCCCGCCGCCGCGCTCCTCCCCTCTCCCGTCGCCGAGCTCCTCCCCTCTCCCGCCGCCGCGCTCCTCCCCTCTCCCGTCGCAACGGGAGAGGGGTCGGGGGTGAGGGTTGTCACCGTCATCCCAATGATCGGCCGGATGCCCGCGGCCCGGCAGGCCCGATCGAACGCGACCGCGCCGTACAGCGCGTTCGTATCCGTCAGCGCGAGGTGCGTCAGGCCATCGGCTTGCGCGCGGGCAACCAATTCTGGCACGGATGGGGTCGCGGCCAGCAGCGTGTAGTGGGAGTGGACTTCCAGGTGAGTGAAGGTCACAACGCAGAGACGATGCTCTTACGCATCGCTATCGTCTTGCGATGACGTACCCTGCTCGCGTAGCTCTTTCAGCTTCGTGAGCACGCGCAAATCTTCCAGGTCTTTCGGACGACCAGCAGCTTTTTTCATGCGGATTAAGTCGTCCAGGCTGGCGAAGGAGGCTGGTGTCTTGCCGATACGATCTTCGACGCGGTGGCGCCAAACCTCATCGAACGTGACGCCGGTAACGAAAGGGTGAATGTCTGTTTCCAGGATGTACTGGCGAATGAGGAGTTTCCGGGTCAGCAGATCGTCTGTGGTGACGTCAGTTACGTCGTAGCCGGTGTCCCATAGCGCAGCCAGGGTGCGCTCGACGTTTTCCGGCGTGGCCTCGATGAAGACATCGATATCGAGGGTTGCGCGCGCATAGCCGTGAACGGGAAATGCCGTTGCGCCGATTACCACATAACGCACTTCATGTGCGTTTAACGATTTCAACAGGCTTTCGGTATCCATGTCTCAGCAACACCTCGGCAATCTCGCGCGACTTACGGAACATCAATTCGAACCGCTCCTGCGTGGTCAGCGTGCGTTGATAGGTCAACTCGAATTCCAATTGCTCGGTTTCGTCGTCCTTGTCCAGTTTCAAGATCGGCATATCCATTCTCTCTTTCGCGGTACTGCATATGAAATTATAACACAAGTTCGGCACGGCGGCTAAAGCGTTTACAGTCGGTGTGAGTTTCCGCCAGGGGTCGCCTCGTGCTATGGTGTTGTGGAAATCGGGCCTTAGAAACCTGACTTCTCTTCTCTATGAGACAGACGCGTCTCCAACGTGAAACAGGCTCGATATGGCATAAACGGTTGCGAACAGACGGATTGTGCGGTAAGATGTGGCTGCGCAGTCAGCACCCCCACGTGGAGGATTCATGACCTACACCACCGCGGATATCCGCCGTTTCCTGGTCGATACTTTCAACGAT
>JAPKMS010000047.1 GCA_026645775.1 Anaerolineae bacterium | reverse complement strand
GGTATCCAGGACTGTAAGTGGCCAAAAACAGGTCAAAATCGCCTTGAGCGGGTCGATTATACCACGTTTCAAAACGCGAGTCAACGCATAAAACGTATTATGCGGAAAGGCGCGTAGCGACAAGGAACGTGTTTCACTGTGAGGCCTCAAAAGGCCGTTTGTCTCAAAGATAATGAGACTGATGTCTCGAAGATAGCGAGACTGGCTATTTGCCTGGGCGTACCTTCCCAATAGTCCGGAGGACAGGTGATGGCAAACTGATTCTGCTACTACATGCGGGATATTTTGACACCACCCATACTACCGGTCGTAGTGCGCTACAGTCTGCTTCCGGCCTTATCCCAAATTAGTGCCAAGATACGCCTGGACTCGGTCGGCGATCTGGTGAGGCTAGTCTCATTATCTTTGAGACGAATTTAGGGCAGTCTCACTATCTTTGAGACGGATGTAGGCCAGTCTCATTATCTTCGAGACATCAGTCTCATTATCTGTGAGACAAACGGCCATTTGAGATACGACATATTTCGTCGTTCATTCTGATGTTCGAACTTATGTTCGGACATCAGTTTCTACCGATTTGACAACGTTGTTTTCTCGTGGCAAACTTTGCGCATCATTCGCACAAATAGCAAACCAACTAACGCGCCGGGGAACGCGCGCTGGACTTATCTCGCACAGGGAGGGGGCCATGATCGTAACCACATACGAGAATTTCGACCTACTGGTTACCCCCATCCCCAGCGGTTATCAGGCACGGGTACTCTACTCGCCTGCGGGCGAAACTGTCGGCGAGTTTCCTACGCCTTTGACCGAGCCAGAATTGGCAGCCTTCCTCAAGCTCTTCGATCTGGCTAGCCCCACGGCGCATTCGTTTCGGGCTCCCTCACCCGAAGAGCTTGGCGTACGCCTCTACCGTTCAGCCTTCAACGGCCCGGTAGGCACGTGCCTCCAGCGCAGCCTTGATGAGGCCGCACGCCGCGGTGTGGGCCTGCGTATCCGTTTGCGGCTGGACAAGGCCGCACCCGAATTGGCCGACTGGCCGTGGGAGTATCTGCACGCGCCCGATCGGCCTGACCCGTTTGCCCTCTCCACGGCCACCCCCATCGTGCGCTACATCGAACTCGACGATCCGATGCAGCCGTTGGCCGCGAGCCTGCCCTTGTGCGTGCTCGCGATTGCGGCCAGCCCCAAAACCCTGCCACCGTTGGACGTAGAGCAGGAATGGACGCGCCTGCAAAAGGCTTTGGGCCCGCTCAGTGAGCTCGGGCTGATCGAGTTGGAGCGGCTGCAACCGGCCACCGTCCCAGCGCTTCAGGATCGTCTGCGCGGCAGGCCCGTGCAACTGCTGCACTTCATCGGCCACGGCTTCTTTGAGGCCGCGGCCAACACCGGCGGCCTAATCTTCGAGGACGACACTGGTGGTGCGGACTTCGTCACCGCGGCGAATCTTGGCCTGCTGTTGTCCGATCACGCATCGCTGCGCCTGGTATTCCTCAACGCCTGTGAGTCGGCGCGCGGGGGGCGCAGCACTCCGTTCGCCGGCGTCGCACAACGTCTGGTGCAGGGGAAGGTACCCGCAGTCGTGGCCATGCAATATCTGATCACCGATGCGGCGGCCGTGGCCCTGTCCCAGGAGTTTTACCGGGCCTTAGCCGATGGTTTGCCCGCCGATGCCGCGCTCAGCGAAGCACGCAAGGCCGTCAAACTGGCGGGCAACGACTTCGAATGGGGCGCGCCGGTGCTGTTCAGCCGTTCGCGTGATAACCGGCTGCTCGAGCTGCTGCAGGGGGATGCCCGACCGGTCAGCAACGTAGCGCCACCGCCGGAACCGTTGCCCCCTCCTGCCATGGCTGGGTTCGTCGGTCGTGAGCAAGAGCTGGCTTATTATGCCACCTACCTGATGGACGATCATGTTGCGGTGATCGCGGGCATGGCGGGCGTGGGCAAGACCGTGCTGGCCTCCCGCTTGGCACGCCAGGTCGCCAAAAGCTCCGAGCGCATCTTCTGGCATCAATTCCACGAGGGGGAAGGGATCGAGACGATCATCTGGCGGCTGGCCGGGATGCTGCATCGGCATGGCCAACCCGCCCTGTGGGAGTTGCTCGAAGGCGCCCGGCAGAGCGGCGGGCAGCCGCCCCCGACCGAGGTCCTGCTCGATTACCTGGTGCAGCTGCTGCGCGGACAGGACTACGTGCTGTGCCTGGACGATTTCCATCACGTTGAGGAGGATCCGCTGGTCGAGCAGGCTGTGGAGCGGCTCCAAACGCTCCTGTCGGCGGGCGAGATCAACCTGATCGTGACCTCGCGGCGCATGCCCTCGGCGCTCAAGACCCTATCGTTCGTCCCACTCAGCGGGCTGGGCCTGGCCGACGCGGGCCGTTTGTTAGCCACGCGGACAGTGACCCTGACGCCTGAACTGCTCGCCGAGCTTCACCAACGGACCGACGGCAACGCCGAGCTGTTGACCCTGGCGGCGCACGCCCTGCAGCGCAGCCGACAGCCCGCGCAGGTCGTGCAGCGCCTGGCCGCCGAAGAGGACATCGAGACCTTCCTGCTGCAGGAGGTGGACAAGGGGCTGGCCGCCGATGAGAAGCTGGCGCTGAGTGGGGTGGCGGCGCTGTTGGGCTATCCGGGCACCCGCAGCGCGATCGAAACAACCCTGGCCAGCGGCAGCCTCAAGCTGACGCTGCGTCACCTGGCCAACCGTTTCCTGCTGTTGGAACAGGAGGGCGTGTTCGACCGGGAGTACCTCCAGCACGCCATCGTCCAGGCGTTTTACTACGACGTGCTGGATCGCGCCCAGCGGCGGGCGTTGCACCGGCGGGCAGGCGAGTATTACGAGCACGAGGAGCCGGATGCACTTAGGGCCGCGTTGCACTATCAGCGGGCGGGTGAGCCGGTGCGAGCAGCCGAGCTGATCACGACCGATGTTTGGGGCGCCATCTACCGGGGTCAGGCGCACGCCCAGCAACAGATCTTGGAACAGTTCGCCCCCTCCCAGGTGCCGCTGGCGTTGTGGGTTCAGGTGCAGCTCCGGTTGGGCGAGATCCATCAGCACTTCCGGCGCAGTCCACAGGCGCGGGCGTGCTATGAGGCCGCACTGGCAGCGCTCGATGCCCGGCCGGATGACCCCGCCGCGCCAGCGCAGAAGGCATTCGTCTGCCGGCGCCTGGGGCAACTGCTCGGCTACGAGTCCGCGACCGACGCCATGACCTGGACCCAGCGCGGGCTGGAGATCATCGGCGATGGCGCTAGGACGGAGCGTGCCGCCCTGCTGGTGCAGCAGGGCGCTTTGCACGTGCTGCTGGCTGAGTACGAAGCCGCGGAAGAAGCGGTACGGGCCGGGCTGGCGTTGGTGGAAGGGGAAATCAGCCAGGTGACAGTAGATGGCCTGATGAACCTGGGGACGCTCCACAGCATGCGCGGCGACCTCGAACAGGGACGGGCCTTTACCGAGCGTGCGCTGGCCTTGAGCCACCAACTGCACGATCCCTTCCGTGGCCTCAAGCTGGCCATCAGCCTGGGCGCCGACAAATACGATGCGGGCGATTCGGCCGGCGGCATCGTCGAGACCCAGCAGGCCCTGGCCCTGGCCGAACAGCTCGGCGCGGTCAAAGAGCAGGCGCTGCTGGCCCTCAACCTGGGCGACATGCGGCGCGAGCAGGGCGACCTGGAGGCGGCTGAGCAGGTCACGGCCGCGTGCCTGCGCCTGGCGCAGCAGGGGCAGTTGCGCCGGGTCGAAGTAGCCGCGCGTACCAACCTAGCGCACCTGGCATTAGCCCGCCACGACCCGCCCGCGGCGCTCGACCACCTGGCCGCAGCCGAGGCGCTGGCCCGTGAGCTCGAAGCGGACGATGCCCTGCCGGAAATCCTGACCGCCCACGCCGAGGCGCTGCTGGCGCAGGGCGACGCCGCGGCCGCGCTGACCGGCGCCGAGCAGGCGATCGCGCTGGCGGAGGCGTTGGAGATGCAGGCTGAGTGTGAGGCAGGACAATGGGTGCGCAACAACGCTCTGGCAGTTCTTACCAACCTGGGAGGATGATCTATGCAGACACAACGCAAGGCTCATCGGTCCGGTTTAGTACTACTGACTCTTGGTATAGGCGGAGCCTTATTCCTCATGCTTTTTGGGTCCATGCGATCAGTGGGAGCCAGGGTGTCAGGGCAAACAACTTCTACCGGTGATACCATGACCTTTCGTTTGGATTGGCGAGCCACCGATCTCGATCACACAACGAGTGTTGCATGGGGCGATATTGACAATGACGGCGACCTCGATTTAGCTGTTGGCAACTGGGACAAGCCCAACAAGATCTACCTTAACTCTAGAGGCAGACTGGAAAAGAAAGCTACCTGGATCGCACCGGCAGCCGAAGGCACCACAAGCCTCGCCTGGGGCGATGTGGATGGTGATGGCGATCTTGACCTGGCAGTCGGAAATACGAACGCGTCGAATCGGATTTATCTTAACCAAAGCGGCCAATTGATGGCGAATCCTGTATGGACCGCCCCAATTACTGAGCAAACGACTAGCGTCGCCTGGGGCGATGTGGATGGTGATGGTCGTCTGGACCTGGCTGTAGGAAACTATGGGACACCCAACAAGATCTACGTTAACCAAGATGACGATTTCTCGCTAGCGCTTGCGTGGACAGCTCCGATTACTGAGAGCACAAGCAGTGTAGCCTGGGGTGACATGGATGGCGATGGTCGACTTGACCTTGCAGTCGGGAATGAAGGGATGCCAAGCAAGGTCTACCTCAATATTGGAGGCAGGCTGGATGCTGCTCCCGCATGGAAAACCGAAAAGACACAGGCTACCGCCGTCGCTTGGGGTGATGTTAATAGTGATGGGGATTTAGATCTTGTTGTTGGGGAAAGAGCATCTCTGGGCGGACTTGGAGTGGTTCACCTGATATCGGTGTACCAGAATGATGGCAAACGACTGGAGGCAAATTCAACACAGACACTGAATGGTGGATTGAGTTTGGCGTTGGGTGATATGGACAACGACGGCGACCTGGACCTAGTTACTTCTGACCTTGTGGGTGTCATGGTCTATGTCAACCAGGATGTAGGATTATCTGAGAATGGAGTAGTTATCACCACGAGAACGGAAACAGGTGACGATCTGGCATTGGGTGACGTTGATGGCGATGGCGACCTCGACTTGGCAGTTGGGACTGATTCTACCGGCAACACCGTGTATCTCAATCCGGTGGGCGGCTTGCACGCAGGCCGGTCGGTAGAGTTGCCGGGACTCATTTCCCGCTTGGCTTGGGCGGATGTCAACGGAGATGACCGTTTGGACCTAACTGCTACACAAGGCGGCCCGATCCTCATGTTCCGCGGCTCTGGCAAGGCAGTGGAACTCACTCCAACGGTAGTCATATCCAAGACCGATAACGTCGAATTACTTGCATGGGTCGATGCCAACGGAGATGGCATCCTCGATCTAGGAACGGAAATGGGTGCAGAGATTGACTGTGAGGATGCATCGGGAGACTGCTTGGCCTGGGGCGACCTAGACAATGATGGCGATCTCGACCTGGCTGTAGCAAATAGGTCGCATCCGGTTCGGGTATACCTAAATGAAGGAGGCACTAGTCTTGCGACCGGCTGGCAAGCATCGGTCGTCGACGATACTTATAGCCTGGCTTGGGGAGACGTAGATGGTGATGGAGATCTTGATTTAGCTGTTGGCAACTATCTTGCACCGAATAAAGTGTATTACAACCACAACGGCGTTCTAGAAACCACCGCAAGCTGGGTATCGGCTATTGTTCATGCAACAACGAGTATCGCTTGGGGCGACATAAATGATGACGGTGCCCTCGACCTTGCGGCCGGGAGCTTAGTATTTCCCGTTGTTGTTTATCTGAATCGAAATGGCACTCTGGAATCGATGCCTTCTTGGGAATCTGAGGATAGCCACAGTACTTATGGCGTTGACTTGCGCGACGTGGATGGCGATGGCGATCTTGACCTGACTGCCGTCGCTGGGATATTCAAAACGCTTCAACCAGATGCGATTTATACGCCGTCGTTTAGTCGAATCTATCTTAACCAAGGTGCAGGACTCCTGCATACTGCTGCTTGGACAGAACCGACTGGACTTGCATGGGACCTGGCCTGGGGGGATGGAGATGGTGACGGAGATCCAGATCTTGCCATTGCCGCCGGGGGTATCTCGAAGTTGTATGAGAACCAACAAGCCGCTCACCTCCTATACCCGTGGAAGAACGGTGCACTACAGCGGCCGACCGCAATCGTGGTCAGCCTCTACAGCGATTCTGTGACGATGTTCTCAGGATCCGTAACCACGGCTCTGGCTCCTGCTGACCTTTACGCAGTCCCTGCGGTCCGCGAGGGGGTTATTCCCATCACCTACACCCTCTATCACCCTGGCCGCGAACCGATGGGCAGAGTTAGGGCGTTCTACTCGCTGAACGGCGGCGGGCATTGGCAAGAAGCAGTTGCCGCGACGCAAACCATCACAACTGAGCTCGCCACGCTCGCCACGCTGCCATATCCGCAACGGGAGATCACCAACACACACGTCTACTACTGGGATGTCAGCGCCAGTGGGTTCTTCGGCCAATCCGACAACGTTGTCGTGCGCCTGGTCGCCTATCCCAGCTTCAGGCCGCGGCCAAACAGCATCCCCGGCCCCTTCCAACGCCCATTCGTCTCCACCCTGACCTATCCCTTCCGCGTGCGCGGCAACCAGGTGCAGGTCATCGGCGCGACGCTCCCCATCAGCAACGCCGTGGTCTACCGAACGCCCTCCGGCCCAACACAGCCTGCGACGCTAATCGGCGTCGCGGGCGAGCCTTTCCGCACCGCGCCAACCGGCTTGCTGCCCGGCCGCGGCGAGCTGAAGGAGGGGGATCGCCTGACAGCCCTCTACCCCACCGACGTCATCTCGGCCCACACGCCCACGCGACTTTATTTCAGCCAAGACGACCAACTCCCCTTGGCGATCACCGGTACCCAAACGGCCGAGTTGTCTCTGCTTATCACCGACACCCGGCGCTTTGCGGACCTGGATGTGCTGCTGGACATCACCCACACCGTCGGCTCTGACCTGCGCGCCGTGCTGATTGCGCCGGACGGCAAGGAGACCGCCCTGTTCACCTCCACGGCAACCTTGGGCAACGAGTTGCTCGCGCTCGCGTTTGATGATGAAGCGCCTGGCATATTCGGTCGTGATCCGTTCACCGCAACAGCGCGGCCGACAGAGCCTTTGACTCCCCTAAACGGAAGCCTGCTGAACGGCGCCTGGCGGCTGCGCCTGGAAAACCGCGGCCAGGGCGCGGCCAGCACCATCAACGGTTGGGGATTGGCGCTCAAAGTGAGCGACCTCTTCTACACCAGCGCCCAGCCGACCATCGAGGGCCTGGCGATGTATACGATGACCGCCGGTGGCGTGCAGCCGCTGACGGTCTCCTCGACGAATCCTCTGCTGCTCTTCGACCTGGATGTCGCGCTGGAATGGGATGCGCGCAACGATGACAAGTACCTGTCCCACCTGCGATTCGACCTGAGGCGCGCCTCGGAGTTCCTCTACGACTGGACGAACGGCCAGGTCGCCCTGGGGCGGATCAGGGTCTTTCACGACGCCAAACGCAACACCTTCCCCGGCTACGGCGATCCTTGGGGCGAAGCCGATGTCCGCATCTACGCCACCAACCGCCTGCGGCCGAACGCCACGCAGGGAGGCATCGTCACCGAGCCGCATACGGACACCATGAAGCCGGACCGCGCCGAGATGTTTGATGTGTATACACCAGGTCAGGTCGCCATGGGCGCGGTCTGGAATCGCTTCGGTGACAGCAGCGGCAACCTGGGTGAGGATTGGGCGCGCACCCTGGCGCATGAATTAGGGCACTATCTGCTCTTCCTGGACGACAACTACCTGGGCATGAACGACAAGGGAATGCTGGTGACGGTGGACGATTGCCCGGGCGCGATGGCCGATCATTACCGAGACGATGTAGAGAAGGCCAACGGTGTTGACAAGCACTACGGCGAGTTTACCGTTGCCGATGATTTCCGCAATATCACGCAGTGCCAGGAAACGCTCTCCGCGCAGCGCACGGGCCGATCAGATTGGGAGACGATCCGGTACTTTTATCCTGCTCTGTATGCACCAAAGCGAGCCAATCCCCGCGATGACGAAGGCCCGAACACCCAGCCGCTCGATCTGACGCAGGTGGACTTCGTAGATCCGATCAGCCCGACCGCGACGTTGGTCGCCCCCGTGATCTCACTGAAGTATGGCGGTCGAGCCCTGGCGCAGACGGCCAATGCCAGGGCTTTTCTGTTCAAGGCGGATAACGAGTGGTTGGTAGATCTGGGGCGTCCGCAACTGGACCAAGTTGTAGCTCGCGGCATGGAAGCCGGTGACCGACTTTGTGTGTTCGACGCGATCCAAAAACGTATAGGCTGCAATGAAATCACATCCACCTTGACACCTGTATTGCCCAGAGCGGACATACCAGTAGATGGATTGCGCGGAACGGGTACTTCCCGCCCCTGGTTACCACAGGTCCGTGTTCTGCCGGCCGGTGATGCTGAGGTTCGGGTAGTGGTCACAGGTGTCGATGCCAAGGAGCTGCAGGCCCGCTTGTTCCCACAGGATTTCCCTGCCAGCGCGTCAAAACACCTGGAACGGAGCACTGTACCTGGCGATAGCCCAGCTTTTTCCACCACCTTCCCCTTGACTGCGACGTCCACCAGTGGCTACGTCCATGTGTGGGCAGGCTCCACACCTGATGGATTGAGAGAGATCGTGACCGACTATGCCCTGGGCGGCTGGCCGTCGTTCGGCGATGAGTCCACCTCCCTTGCCAGAATGCGGGCGCTGTCGATTGCCAAGATGCGGGCCCTCTCGCTGGCCAAGATGCGGTCGCTTTCAATTGCCAAGCTGCGGGCGCTGTCGATTGCCAAGATGCGGGCCCTCTCCCTGGGCAAGATTCGCTCTTATGCTTCGGCCATGTCCAGTGACGGGCAAGTCATCCTCTTTGGCGACAACTTGAATTTTAAGGAGGGTCAGTATGTGGCGCTCCAGGCCGCGACTTTGCCGCCAGACATCCCATTGTGGGATAGCCTCGTCGGCCAGGCATACTGGCTCGAGGCCTCCGATCCAAACCAGGATCTCAGACAGGCGTCGATCAGCTTCGGCTATCTCGGCAGCGACGTGCCGGCAGGCGAGGAGACCGGCCTGCGCATCCACTTCTGGAACGAATCTGCCCAGGATTGGAAGGAACTGCCGACCGAATTGGATCTGTACAACAACTATGCCTCGGCACAGCTCCAAGGCGCGGGCCTCTACGCCCTGATGAGCAACATCGAGATCCCCCTGCGCCGCGGCTGGAACCTGATCGGCTACCCGGTGCAGACCGCTGGTGTGCCGGCTGCCTCGCGGCCGATCACCGAAGTGGTGCGATCCATCAACGACGACTTTTCCATCATCTACGGCTATGACGCCACCGATACGCGTGATCCCTGGAAGCTCTATACAACTGAACAGGACGCACCAAACGACCTGGCAGCCCTGGATTTCGGACGCGGATACTGGATCAACATCACGGCGATCCAGCCGATCACGCTCCATTTGCGCGGTTCGTTCCCGTCCAGCGAGCTCCAGGAGATGGCAGCCAGTCCCGTTCCCCTGTCATGGACCACCTCCCTCAGACCGCCGATGACCTTCTACGGCCAGGTCACCTCAAACGGGACCTATGTCCCCAGCGCCGGCGTGCCGGTGCTCGCGGTCATAGAGGGCACCGTGTGTGGCCGCGGCCAAACACGCGCGGATACCGACGGCATCGCATACGATGTCACTGTAGAAGCCACCAGTCTGCTGGGTATCGATCGCTGCGGCAGAGCAGGTAAGCAGGTCGTATTTTTCGTGGACGGGCGGAAGCTGTCACCCCCGGCCAAGTGGAACGATCTGGGGGTTCAGCGTCACAACCTGGCTGCGGCGAGCGACTGACGAGGACGCATGCGGCCGTGGCACGAGGCGAGCGTGATCCAGGCAACCGGTGCGCATTCCAGCGAGCCGAAAAGGTGCCGACTTAACCTATTGGGAGCGCGCCCCACATAGGTTGTTTCAGTCCCCTGACGAGAGGGCTGGACGTAACATAAGATTCGTGTCGTTTTTCGC
>JAPKMS010000412.1 GCA_026645775.1 Anaerolineae bacterium | reverse complement strand
TTGGTAGATTGGTAGATTGGTAGATTGGTAGGTTGGTAGGTTGGTTCACCAGTTTACCAGTGTACAAGTTTACCAATTTACCATTTTACCAATTTACCCGTTCACCAATCTACCTGTTCACCAATCTACCGGCTCCCTATTCTCTCGTCCCCGCCTTCACCACCGTCAGCATCTTGTTCAGTGCGCTCATGTACGCCTTGGCGCTGGCGACGATGATGTCCATGTCCGCGCCGTGGCCGCTGTAGGTGCGGACGCGCGGGCCGGCCTGGGTGAGATAGGCGTCACCGTTGGTCCCACCTTCGCGAGCGCCCCCGTCTGCCAGCGGCTCGATGCGGATGGTCACTTCTCCCACCGCGTCGATCCCCTCGGTGACGGCCTTGATGCTGAACTCGGTGAGCTCGTTGGGCACCTGGGTGATGCGGTTGATGGCTTTGTAAACCGAATCCACTGGCCCGGTGCCGATGGCCGCGTCCTCGCGCACGATGCCGTCGGGGCCGCGCAGGCGGACGGTGGCCGTCGGGCGCAGGCCGCTGCCGCACGAGACCTGGATGTGCTCCAGCCGCCACAGCTCCATCGGCTGGTAGATCTCGTCGTTGACGATCGCCTCGATGTCGGCATCCGCGACGACCTTCTTCTTGTCGCACAGCTCCTTGAAGCGCTCGAAGACGCGGTTGGCATCTTCTGCCTTAAGATCGTAACCCAGCCCCGCCACTTTGCTCAGGAAGGCGTGGCGGCCGCTGTGCTTGCCCAGCACCAGCTTGCTCTCGGTCAGACCGACGGTCTCGGGCTTCATGATCTCGTAGGTCAGCGGATTCTTCATCACGCCGTCCTGGTGGATGCCGGCCTCGTGCGCGAAGGCGTTGGCGCCGACGATAGCCTTGTTCGGCTGGACGACCATGCCGGTGTACGCGCTGACCAGGCGGCTGGTGCGGACGATCTGGGTGGTGTCGATGTGGGTCTGCAACCCGAAAACTTGCGGCCGGGTGTGCAGCGCCATCACCACCTCTTCGAGCGAGGTGTTGCCGGCCCGCTCGCCGATGCCGTTGATCGTCACTTCGACCTGCCGCGCGCCGTTCTGGATCGCGGCCAGGGTGTTGGCCGTCGCCAGCCCCAGGTCGTTGTGGCAGTGCGCCGAGATGATCACACCCTCGATGCCCGGGACGTGCTCGTGGATGCCCCGGATGAGCGCACCGAACTCGGCCGGCGTGGTGTAGCCGACGGTGTCGGGGATGTTGAGCGTGGTCGCGCCGGCCCGGATCGCCACATCGAGCACCTGGTACAGAAACTCCGGGTCGGAGCGGCCGCCGTCCTCCGGCGAGAACTCCACATCCGGGCACAGGCTGCGGGCATAGGCCACCATCTCGCCCACCCGCTTCAGGCACTCCTCTCGGCTGATCTTCAGCTTGTATTGCAGGTGGATGTCGGAGGTGGCGAGGAAGGTGTGGATGCGCGGGCGTCGGGCCTCGCGCACGGCTTCCCAGGCGCGCTCGATGTCGGCCCGGGCGGCGCGTGCCAGCCCGGCGATGATCGGCGGGTTCTCGAGCTGGCCCGTGTCGCGCGCCACGCGGCGCACGGCCTCAAAGTCGCCCGGCGAGGCGATCGGGAAGCCGGCCTCGATTATATCCACGCCCAGCCGCGCCAACTGGCGGGCGATCTCCAGCTTCTCATCAATATTCAACGTCGCGCCCGGCGATTGCTCCCCGTCGCGCAGCGTCGTGTCGAAAATGCGAACGATGTCTGTGTTGTCCATATTGGCTCCTTGAAGCTGGAAGCTAGAAACTGGAAGCTGATCCCCCCACGACTCGGGTCCAATCCGCTTCTCGTATCCAGTTTCCAGCTTCTAGTTTCTAGTTTCCAGTCTCACGCCCCGCCCTCGCCCGGCTTAACCTCTTTCGGGTTCAGCCACGGCATCATGCGGCGCAGTTCTCGGCCAACCTGCTCGATCTGGGAGTTCATGCCCTGCTGCCGCCACTGGTTGAAGTTCGGCCGGCCGTTGGCGTTCTCTTCGATCCACTCCTCGGCGTACGCGCCGCTGCGGATGTCGGCCAGGATCTGCTTCATGGCCGCGCGGGTCTGATCGGTGACGATCTTGGGGCCGGCGGTGTAGTCGCCGTCTTCGGCCGTGTCGCTGACGGAGTAGCGCATGTAGCTCAGCCCGCCCTGGTACATCAGGTCCACGATCAGCTTGAGCTCGTGCAGACATTCGAAATAGGCGATCTCGGGCTGATAGCCGGCCTCGACCAGAGTGTCGAACCCGGCCTTGACCAGTGCGCTCGTGCCGCCGCACAGCACCGCCTGCTCGCCGAACAGATCGGTCTCGGTCTCCTCGGTGAAGGTTGTTTCGATCACGCCGGCCCGCGTGCCGCCGATTCCCTTGGCATAGGCCAGCGCGAACGCCTTGGCGTGGCCGCTGGCGTCCTGTTGCACCGCCACCAGGCAGGGCGTGCCCGCGCCGTCCCGGAAGACCTCGCGCACGCGGTGGCCGGGCGCCTTGGGCGCCACCATGCTCACATCGACAAAGTCGGGCGGGATGATCTGGCCGTAGCGGATGTTAAAGCCGTGCCCGAACATCAGCGTCTTGCCCGGCGCCAGGTGCGGTGCGATGGACTCGCGGTAGATTTGCGCCTGGCTGGTGTCGGGCGCCAGCAGCATGATCACGTCCGCCTCCGCGCACGCCTGGTCGGTGGGCAGCACCCGTAAGCCCTGCGCCTTGGCCTTTGCCCACGATTTGCTGCCGGGGTAGAGCCCGACGCGCACGTCCGCGCCGCTGTCGCGCAGGTTCAGCGCGTGGGCATGCCCCTGGCTGCCGAAGCCGATGATCGCGATCTTCTTGCCGGTGAGGAGGTTCAGATCCGCGTCTTTGTCATAGTAGATGTTCGCCATGATGAAATTTGCTCCTTGGAATGATTAATGAAAGAATGACAGGCCTCGTTGGCTTAGTTCTCTGCGTAAATCGCCGCCGCGTCACCATTGCCGTTCTCGGCCGGCGGCAGGCCGGAGAAGTACCCCGATCCGCGCACCATCGCCACCAGGCCGGTGCGCACCATTTCCAGGATGCCGTAGGGCTTCAGCATCCCGACGATGGACTCGATTTTGGACTCCGGGCCAGTGACCTCAACGATGACGGACTCGGCGCAAATGTCCACGACCTTTGCCTTGTAAATGTCCACCATCTGATTGATCTCGAACAAGGTCTGGGCGTTCGCTTTCACCTTGATCAGCGCCAGGTCGCGCATGACCGAGGGCTCTTTGGTCACATTCTGGACGTCAATCACGTTGACGAGCTTGAACAGATTGTTCGCGACCATCGTGGCGTTGGTCTTGCTGGCATCAACGGCAATGGTCATGCGCGAAATATCGGGATTCTCGGTGTGACCGACGGTCAGGCTCTCGATATTGAACCCGCGGCGGCGGAACAGGCTGGCCACACGGGTCAGCACGCCGGGTTTGTTCTCTACCAACGCCATCAGCACATGCGTGGAATTCTTGGCGCTGGTGCTTCGATCTACGAGGGTCATGGTTGCCTATCCTTTCGCGGCATCTGCTCACAGCCCGCTGGCGATGCGTTCGTTCACCGGCCGCCGCAGCATGTCGTTCAGCGCCTTGCCGGGGGCGACCATCGGGTACACATTGACTTCCTGCTCCACCACGAAGTCCATCAGCACCGGCCCGCCGTGCGAGCGCGCTTCGGCGATGATCTCGCTGGCCTGCTCTTTGGTCTCGGCGCGCATCGCCAGGATGCCGTAGGCGCCTGCCAGTTTCAGCAGGTCAGGGCTGCTGATGTTGACTTCGGAGTAGCGGTGGCCGTGGATCAGCTCTTGCCACTGGCGCACCATGCCCAGGAAGCCATTGCGCATCACCGCGATTTTCACCCGCCGCTGCTCCTGCATGATGGTCGCCAGCTCGGGAATGCTCATCTGGAAGCCGCCGTCGCCGACGATCACCCAGATCTCTTCGTCGGGCCGGGCAAAGCTGGCGCCGATAGCCGTCGGGATACCAAAGCCCATCGCGCCCAGGCCACCGGAGGTCAACAGGCCGTCTTTGCGTTCCTGGCGGAAGTATTGTGCGGTCCACATTTGGTGTTGGCCCACGTCGGTCACTACGGTGACTGCTTCTCGGTCCGGGTCGGTCTGGCGTTGGATCTCGCTCAGGACGAACGGCACGTGCAGCGTGTCGTCCTCCTGGCCCAAGATGTCGCGCGACTGAGCTTCCTGCTGCCATTCGGCAATCTGTGCGAACCACGCCGCGCGCGCTTGATGCTCGATGAGGGGGATGATCTGCTCCAGCACCCGCTTAACATCGCCTGCGATACCGACATCGACCAACACGTTTTTGTTGATCTCCGCCGGATCAATGTCCACATGGATCACATGGGCGTGTTTGGCGTAGGTGTTCAGGTTGCCGGTAACACGGTCATCGAAGCGCATGCCCAGGGCGATGAGCAGATCGGCCTCATGGATCGCCTGATTGGCCCACGCCTCGCCGTGCATGCCCATCATGCGCAGGTTCAGCGGGTGCGATGCGGGGATGCTGCCGATGCCCAGGAGCGTCGTGGAGACCGGGATATGGCCCTGCTCGGCGAGTTGGCGCAGCTCGTCGTGCGCGCTGCTGAGGATGATGCCGTGGCCGGCCAGGATGACGGGGCGTTTCGCATCATTGATGTAAGCGGCCGCTTGCCGGATGAGCTGGTTAGTGCCGCGGAGCTTGGGTTGATAGCCGGGTAGACGCACGGTGATGGCGTCGTAGTCGAAATCGGTGGAGGCAAACTGGACGTCTTTGCAGACATCCACCAGGACGGGGCCGGGGCGGCCGCTGCGGGCGATGTAGAACGCTTCCTTCATCACCTGGGCCAGCTCCCGCACGTCTTTTACCAGGTAGTTGTGCTTCGTCACCGGCAGCGTCACCCCGGTCACGTCGGTTTCTTGGAAGGCATCCGACCCGACGAAGGCGGATCCGACCTGCCCGGTGATCGCCACGATTGGCACCGAATCCAGCATCGCGTCAGCCAGGCCGGTGACGGTGTTGGTGGCGCCGGGGCCGGATGTGACCATGCAGACCCCCACCCGGCCGCTCGCTCGCGCATAGCCGCCGGCGGCAAAAGCGGCGTTCTCCTCATGCCGCACCAAGACGTGGTGGATGTTCGGATAATCCAGCAGCGCGTCGTAGGCGGGCATGATTGAGCCGCCAGGGTATCCGAACACAACCTCCACCCCTTCGGCGATCAAGCTTTCCCAGAGTATCTGGGCCCCTGTCCGTTTCATAGACTCCTCCCGATGCATAATCTGACAACATAAACGCCCCGTTCCCCAAGCCAGCTCTTGGCTCGGGCGGGGCGTCATTGCCATTTGCGCCAGTGTGGCGTCACCTAGGGGCGGTGGCTGGAGCGAGAGCTGTGCGTCAGTCACCGCCTGGGCCAAAAAGAAAGGCCTCCCGGTTGGGAGGCCCTTCTCAGATGTTTCAGATCGACGTTGATTCTGACTTCCTGCCTAGCGGGGGCCCCCAAACGGTCGCAGCTCCTTGACAACAAGGAGCTTGCTAATGCCGATAAGGACCAGGCCGGATCGGGAAGTCACATCAAATGTCCTAGTGCAGAATGGGTCAGACTCTAACATAACTCGGCAGGGCTGTCAATTCCGGGAAACTGACGTTCAACGGTAGGCCTCCGGGTTCACGCAGTGGGGCAGCGGCTCGCCCTGCAGGCCGGCGATGAGGTTCTGCGCGGCCATCAGCGACATCTTGCGGCGCGTCGCGATGCTGGCACTGGCGATGTGCGGGACGATCAGGCAGTTGTCCAGCGTCAGCAGCGGACTGTCCGGCGGGATCGGCTCCGGGTCGGTGACGTCCAGCGCGGCGGCGAAGAGGCGGCCCTCGCGCAGCGCCTCGGCCAGCGCGGCCGGGTCGACTACCGGCCCACGTGCGGTGTTGATCAGGATCGCGCCGGGTTTCATCAATGCCAGCGTCTCCCGGTTGAGCAGCCCGCGCGTCTGGGGCGTGAGCGGCACATGGAGCGAGACGAAATCTGCTTCCCGCAGCAGCGTTTCCAGGTTGACCGCTTCGGCGCGCAGCGCGGGGTCTGCGGCGGGCGCGGTCGGGTCGAAGTAGAGGATTCGCATCTCGAAGCCGGCGGCGCGGCGGGCCACTGCCTGCCCGATCCGCCCGAAGCCGATGAGGCCGAGGGTCGCGCCGTGGACATCGGGCCCGAGGAGCAGCTCCGGGCCCCAGGTGCGCCAGCGGCCCGCGCGCACGAAGCGGTCGCCTTCGGCCACGCGGCGGGCGGCCGCCATCAGCAGCGCAAAGGCAAAGTCAGCCGTGGCGTCGGTGAGGATGCCGGGGGTGTTGCCCACCGGGATGCCGCGCGCTGTGGCCGCGGCGACGTCGATATTATCGAACCCCACGGCATGGTTGCTGATCACCCGCAGCCCTGGCCCGGCCGCATCCATGACCGCCGCGTCGACGGGATCGGTCAGCAGGCAGAGCAGGCCGTCGACCCCGCGCACGCGCTCGATCAGCGCGGCGCGGGGCGGCGGCAGCTCGTCGGGCCACAGGTCAACGTCGCAAGCGGCCCGGATCAGGTCCAGGCCGGCCGCGGGAATGGTGCGGGTGACGAATACTTTGGACCGGGTCATGGCGCAATCGCGACGGATAGGATGTAACTGGCCGTGCCGCCGGGCGTCGCCACATCGATCCGGTAATCCTGGGTGGCGGGCAGCACCATCGTGAAGTAGCGGTCCTCGTTCACCAGACGCTTGTACGGTTGGCCGTCGGTGCCGCCGGTGATGGCGAAGTTGGCGACCTCGTTCGCCGAAACGATAGTGACGACCATCGCCTGGCCGCCCCGCGCACCCAGCACGTAAGATTTCTGTGCCCCGAAGGTGACGGTGCCCTGGACGCTGCCCACGGTCGTGCCCGCCGCGAATTGGATGCGCTGCGGGGCCGGCGGCGGGGTTGGGCCGCCGCCCAGGACGCGGAACTTCACATAGATCGGCGTCGCCCCGGCCGCGCCCACGCCGAAGGTGAGGCCATCGACCCGGTGCAGCTTCCATTCGCTGCGGTACGTGCCGGCCGCGGCCGGCGTTGTCAGCGTGACCGCCACGTCACCCACCTGGCCCGCGTTGATCACCGCGGTCAGGGGAACGAGGGCCGGTGCGCCCAACTGGCTGCCGCCGGCGAACGCCAGCGCGTCCACAGGCTTGCCGGGCCCCCAGGCGCACGTACCGGTGTTGCGCAGCCGCCAGACTTTCATGAAGGCGGTGTTGGGGGGCATGGCGGTGTTGTCGGGCACGGTCACGTCGGCCACGAAGGCCGCCCGGTAGGTGCACGGCGCCGGTTGGTTGCTCGCCGTGATCGCTGGCTCGGGCGCGGCGGCTGCCGCGGTGAGGGAGCTGGCTACCAGCACCAGGATAAGAAGCACTCCAGCGCCAAGACCTCTGTGGCGCGGCCGGTCGGTTCGGAACGCACGCATCGTAGCACCTCCTGCGATTGAGATGGGATCGGTTGCTCATCCGCGCACAGCAGCGCGCAACCTTGGTGCAATTATACCACAGAGTTTGAGACTTGAGGTTAAGGGCTGGCGAGAGTGGCGTAGGGTTGGGTGACGAGTCTGAGGCTGAAGCCGACAGCCTTTCTTATTCCAGCCGCCGCGTGGCTGCGCCCAGCGCGAACAGCCCTACCCCGCCGCCGATGGCTGCCAGCGCGGCGATCTGCTGCCAGATCACCGCCAGCCCGGCGCCCTTGAGCATGATGGCCCGCACGATCACCAGGTAGTGTTGCAGCGGTGAGACCGCGGCTGCGACCCGGAACAGCGCGGGCATGTTCTTCACCGGCACCAGGTAGCCACTCAGCGCGACATCCAACATGGCGAGCAGAAAGACGTAAAGGATGGCCTGCTGCTGCGTATGCGACAGCGAGGAGATGATCACCCCGTAGCCGATCTCCACCGCCACGAAAAACAAGCTGCACCCCAGCAGCAGGGCAAATGAGCCGCGCATCGGGATGGCGAACCCGCGCACCGCGACGCCATACATCAACAGAAAATCGAGGCCGCCCACCAGCCAGGCCACCAGCGCCTTGCCCGAGATCAGGTCGAAGCGGCGCAGCGGCGTCACGAGCAACTGCTCCAACGTGCCGAGCTCGCGCTCCCGCGCAAACGCCAGCGACGCCACGGCCAGCGTCACCTGGTAGATGATGAAACCCATCTGCGCGGGGATGGTGAAAAGCCGGGAGTTCAGATCGGGGTTGTAGAGCACGGCGGCGCGCAACTGCACGCCCGCGGCCGCGGTCACACCATGCTGAGCGGCCAGCCGGCGCACATAATCGCCGATCGCCCCTTCGACTGCGGACTGTGCGGTGCCGCCGACCGCGGTGCTGCTCCCATCCACGATCACCTGCACCGGCGGGACGCCCTGCCCACTGCCCAGGGCGGCGGCAAACCCGGCCGGGATCACCACAGACACAGCGGCCTGCCCGCGCTCGATCAGCTCCGTCAGCTCCGCCTGGCTGGCCGGTTGGTAACGCCAGACCAGTTCGGGCGTGTTGTCAAGGGCCTGGGTCACCGCGCGGCTTTCGGCGGTGCGGTCGAGGTCGATCACGGCGAGGGGGAGGTTCCTGACCCCTTGTCCCGTTGCCAAGGCGAGAAGCACCAACTGCGCAACCGGGAACAGCAGCAGGAACCCGGTCATGAACCGGTCGCGCACGAGCTGGATCAGCTCCTTGACGGTCAGAGTCCAGATACGCCCCAACATCGCTCAGTGGATTTCCTTGCGGAAGATCAGCAGGCTGGCGCCCACGCCGCTGATGGCCAGCCCCCCCAGCCAGGCCGCGTGCACCCTGAGCTCCGCCAACCCCACGCCCTTCAGGAAGATGCCGCGGGCGATCGCGATGAAATGCGTGGGCGGCAGCGCGTAGGACACCAGCAGCGCCGGCAATGAATCCTGCCGCACGGGCTGGATCAGCCCCGACACGAAGAAGCCGGGCACGAAGAAAACAAACAGCACCAGCAGCATGGCCATCTGCTGGCTGATCGCGAGCTGGGCAATCACCAGGCTGATGCCCATACAGGCCAGGTAAAACATGGCGACCAGCAGGAGGAAGAGGAGGAAGCTGCCGCGCAGCGGGACGTGGAACCACCCCACGGCCAGCAGGGACGCCAGGACCGCGCTCACCAGCCCACTGAGCACATACGCGGCCAGCTTGCCCAGCAGATACTCGGCGCCGCGCACCGGTGTGACGATGAGGGCCTCCAGCGTGCCCACTTCCCGTTCGCGGGTCACCGCCAACGTCAACGCCAGGGCCGGCAGGGTGAGCACGATCGCCAGCAGGCCGGGCACCATGCTGCGGATCGACTTCAGGTCGCCGTTGTACCACGCACGGGTGCGCACCTCGACGAGCGGTGCGACGCCGGACACGCGGGCGCCGAACGCCGCGGTGCGGGCTGATAGGCTGCCCAACGCCTGTGACATCGAAATGGCATCGGTGCCGTCGGCTAACACCTGCACTGTCACCGGGCGGCCGGCGCCGGCCTGTGCGCCGCGTGTCAGGTCGATCTCGAAGCCCGGCTGCACCACCAGTGCAACATCGACCCGGCCGGCCAACAGCGCGGCGTGGAGCTCGTCGTAGCTGGTCGCCTGTTCCACCAAGCGAAACGTCCCATCGGCGGTGATGGCCGAGAGCAGGGCGCGCGATGTGGGCGTGCGGTCGCCGTCCAACCACGCCAGGTTGACGTTGCCCACATCGAACGCAAACAGGTAGGCCAACACCAGGAGAAGAAAGGCCGGGGACAGGGTGACCAGGAAGAAGATGCGCACATCGCGGGTGATGTGCCGCAGCTCCTTGAGGATCACGGCCCGGAACCGGTGGAAAGCGGGCTTCATGGTTGCTCGGTGTGGTGTGTGGCCGGTCTCGACCGTATGGTGTGACGCTAAAAAAGACTTCCGAGATCAGCGAGGGCTCGGAAGTCTGTGTCAGGTCATGGGTTACGCGGTCTTGCGCTGCCAGGGGAGCCGCGACTTCCCGTTCCCATTGCGCGACTGGGAACGGCGGCGGCCACCGCCCTCTTCTTCGGAATAGTAATAATAGTAGTAATACTGATACCCACCGCGGCGGGTGTCCAGGCGGTTCAATGCCACGCCGAGGAGATTTGTGCCGGTCTTCTGGAGCTCAACCGTCGCGCCGGCCAGCGCATGTTCGCGCGTGTGCCCGGCATCCGCCACCAGCAGCACACCATCGACCTGGCGGCCCATCACCGCGGCATCGGTGACGGCCAGAACCGGAGGGCTGTCGAAGATCACGATATCAGCCGCCTCGGTCAGCCGCTCCACGAGATGCGCCATGCGGTGCGAGCCGAGCAACTCCGATGGGTTGGGCGGGATGGGGCCGCTGGTCAGTACGGACAGACTGTCGATTTCGGTCGGCTGCAGATAGCTTTCGATGGCGGCCGTGTCGCCGCCCAGCAGCGCGGTGGTGAGGCCCATGTTATTCGGCACGCCGAATACTTTGTGCAACACCGGGCGCCGCAAATCGGTGTCCACCACGATCACCTTCTGGCCCGTCTGCGCCAGCACCACGGCCAGGTTGGCTGTGGTGGTGCTTTTCCCCTCGCCAGGGCTGGAGCTGGTGACCAGGAGCGAGCGGATGGGCTTGTCGACGCTGGAGAACTGAATATTGGTGCGCAGTGTGCGATAAGCCTCAGATTCCGGGGCCTTGGTGCGCAGCCAGGCGATCAACTGGCGGGTGCCGCCGACATCTTTCAAACGGGCGATGGCGCCCAACGTCGACAAACCGCTGACCCGGCTCACATCGTCGGGGGTCTTGACGGTGTCATCCAGGTATTCGACCAGAAACGCCGCGCCCAGGGCCAGCAGCAGGCCAACGATGGCGGCCAGCAGCGTATTGGTCATCACTCGCGGGCGGATTGGCGTTTCGGGATTAACGGCCGGCTCGGCCACCACGATATTGTTCAGCGCCTGTGATTCAGCGATCCGCACCTGTTGGTAGCTGGCGACCAGGGTGGAGTAGGTGCTGCGGTATTGCGCCAGGCTGGTTTCCAAACGGGTGCGCTCAGTGTCATCGGTGACATTGTTCAGCGCTTCCTGGGTCTGGGCGAGATCGTTTTCGGTGTTGGCGATCTCAGACTCCAGATTTGCGCGGGACTCGGACACCCGCCCCAACTGCCATTCCTGGTTGCGTTCGATGAAAACGATCGGCAGGGTGTTTGCAATTTGCGCGATGAGTTGGGGGTTGGGGCCGTCGACTTTGATCACCAGCAATTGGGTGTCGCGCACCGACGTGACGCTGATGGCATTTTGCAGATCATCGGGATCGATCCCCAGCCGCTTCGCCGTCTCATCCAACACGGGGCGGCTGGTGAGCAAGCTGGCATACGTGCGCGCCAGGCGTTCACTGGTCAAGATATCCGAGTAGCCGGTCGCAATGGTCGGGTTCGAGGCCTGGTTCACCATCAGCGTGGCCGAGGCCTGGTAGATGGGCGTGCTCTTGCGGCTGACAACATAGGACACGGCGCCCGCCACCAGCGTCGCGACCACCAGCAACCAGAGCCATTTGCGCAATAACAGGACATACTGCCTGAGTTCCATGAACGCTCCCTAATAGTCTAACAATGTCGGCGATGATCCGCCAGCCTCGCGGCGCACATGCGTTGAGCACGGAAGATATTGAACTGCAATTTTAGCATAGGCCTGGGGGCGGGGCAAACAGGCCGCCCTGGTTTCATTTCGGGTTGTGTCTCGGAATGGGCATGGCTGCTAACCTGCTGAGCCATTCTCACCCATCGGAGAGTGTGGGTGGGTGTGTACGGCGAAATAGCGCTCGAAGAGGGCGTGCAGACGGGCCGTCAGCGGGCCCACTTGACCCTCTCCCACCGGCTTGCCGTCGATGACGGTGACGGGCATGACGTGTCGGCTGGTGCTGGTGATGAAACACTCGCTCCATTGGGGCCTGTCGGCCAGGGGCAGCGCCAGCTCGCGCACGGCGATGCCCTCCCGCCTGGCCAAGTCGATGACGAGATCGCGGGTGACGCCCGAGAGGACCTGGCGGGCGGACGGCGTCAGCACTTCGTCGCCCACAACGGCGAACAGATTGCTGCTGGCGCCCTCGGTCAGGAACCCATCGTGGTGCAGCAGGCCCTCATGGACACCGGCCGCGCGCGCAGCGCGCTGCGCCAGGTGGCTGGCCAGCGTGTTGAGCGATTTGGCCTCGGGCAGGAAGCGCTGGGCCTCGAAAGTGATGGTTGAGGCGCCCTGTGTGTAGTAGTGCGCCGGGTAGCGGGTGGGTGGCTGCGGCCACAGATAGGCCGTGATTTCGCTCGCTTGATCCGCACCGACCACAAACAGCCGCAAGGTGCAGTCGCCGGCCTCGTTTGCGGCCAGCACCTGCGCTATCCAGCGGTCCAGCGTGGACAAATCGGCGGGCAACGGCAGCCCGATGATCTCGGCTGAATGGGCCAGGCGGCTGAGGTGCGCCGCTTGCTCGAACGCTCGACCGTTCACCACCTGCAGCGACTCGTAGACTCCGAACGCGCCGTAGAGTGCCGGGTTGAACACCGAAACGGCCGCCTGCGCCGGAGAAATCAGCACACCGTTGCGCGAGACGTAGATTGGCAATGGCATTGCACCGCTCCAAATAGACAAAAAATGCCGGGCTGGCCGCCCGGTCACTCGGAGTCTACCATGAATGTGCGATTTAGCCAAGCCTTCAGCGCGGCTGGGCGCGCATCAGCGCGAAAATCTCGTCCAGCGACGGCAGGCTATCCTGGGCCCGATCACGGCCACAATACAAACCGGCGGCCGCGCACGCAAACTTGACCCTTTGCTCCAGCGGCCAATCGGGCTGCAGCCAGCCGTAGATGAGCCCGGCCTTGAAAAGATCGCCTGCGCCGCCCGTATCTACGATGCGCTCGATTTGATACGGCTCCATGCCGAAGGCCGATCCATCGGCGCGCACCACCAGCACTGGCTGCACGCCGTCCGTGATCACCACCACGCCCGCACCGGTGCTTTGCAGTGCGAGCGCCTGATCGTACTCGTAGACATCAGGGATGTTGGCGTGCAGCCAGACGCTGGAGATGATGATGGCATCGCTGAGCCCGGCCAGGGGGTATTCGGGCACGAACGCATCCGCTGAGATGACCGTTTTGTCAAGCGATTGGGCGATGGCTGCCGCGCGGTCGCGCTCTTCGTGACCGTAGGCATCCACGCTCAACAGCCGGGCGCCGCGCAGCATATCGGCGGTCAACTCGACTTTGGGCGTCTTATCGTACCAATACGCGATGCGGCTGCGCTCGCCGTCTGGTGTGACAAGAAGGCGCGAAAAGGGCGTAGTGACGGTGGGGTCTTGCTGGATGTAGCGCGTATCGATCAGCGGATAGCGCCCCAGCTCGCTCAGGATATGCTCGCCTTTCCGGTCGGCGCCGATGACATTGCCGACCACCCGCACGCGCAGGCCCCATAAAGCCAGAGGCACTGCCACCCGCGCGGCCTCGCCGCCCAATTCGTCGTATTCGCTGATCGCTGCCGCATCACGCTTGGGCGTGGGCAGGTGCGGCAGCCGTGTGACGTTCTCCACACTGATCGTGCCGTAGCACAACACATCGTAACGGTCATCGGTCTCGGACATGCGTTTCTCCCTGCAACGATGGGGGCGGCAGCGTTGCCCCTGCCGCCCTTGCGGCTGCAAGCCCGGTTCAGCGATAGTCGATCAGATCATGGCGCACGTACAGGATCTCAGCCCAGCGCGCCTGGCCGTCCACGTTGCGGATCATCAGGAAAGCGTCGTCGTTCTGCTGCGCGCCCCAGCCTCGGGTGTAGACGACGTGGATGACTTCGGGGTCGACCGTGACCCGGCCTGCCAGCAGGGCTTTGGCGTCGACGCTGAAATCGGGCGCCGGCGCGCCCGTGCTCAGCCAGTCCTGTATCAGCAACTGCGAGCTTTCGCCGGGGTTCATTGTCACCGCCTCAGCCCGATACAGCGTCACCGTGAACTCCGGCGCCATGAGCGCCTGTAAGGCAGCGTGGTCCTTGGCCTTGAGCGCCGTTTCCAGCCGCTCCAACAGGGCATCCAGATCCAGACCCGGCAGCATCACCGAGACCGAGCTGAGGTGTTCTGTTGCGCCATCGCGCGGGCTTTCAGTGAAGACCTGGATGCGCCCCACCTGGCTGTTGGTCGGTGCAGTGAACGGCACCGAGACGCTGAACGGGCCGCGCTGGCCCATCTCGCCGGTTATGATGGCCGGCGCCACGCCAATCTGCGCGCCACTGCCGTCCAGCACCGCCACCACCACCGTCTGCTCGAACGACGACGCGGCCACGCCCGAAACCGTGACGGGGTTGGTGATGGCCGCGTTGCGGGCCGGTTGCTGGATCACGATCTCTTCGCAGGGGCAAGGCAGGACGGGCGTTGGGGTGGGGCGGGGCGGCGTCACGGTCGGCCGGCCGGCCGGCGGGATGCGCAGCACCTGGCCCACCCAGATGCGATCGGGGTTGCTGATGTTGTTGTAGGCCGCCAGCTCCCGCACGCTGATCCCGTAGCGCCGGCCGATGCTGGACAGCGTCTCGCCCCGTTTCACCACGTGCAGCCGCACGCCATCGGGCGCGACGGTCGCGGCTGGCGCTGGGGCCAGTTCGGCGCCAGCCACCGTGTTGCGCTCGCGCGGCAGCACAGCCGGCCCCGCGGACACCGCATAGGCCGTCAGCGCACCGAAGGCCACCAGGAGGGACACCAGTAAGATGAGTCGCAGCGAGTGTTTACCCATCGGAATCTCCTTATCCGCTATGACGTTGGATAAAATTCCACGTCGGCCCAATCGGTCCAGCAGCAGCGATTCAGCGCCTCGGGGGTGGCGCCGTGGCCGGGCAGCAGGGGCGCTGAGACGGTGTAGCCCCGCGCGTGCAGATCGTCGCCGATCCGGCGCATTTCGGGTGGCGAGCCGGTATAACCGTGGAGGAGCAGAACACCGGTCGCTCCGCCCTCCAGGAAAAATGCCGAGGGATCCAGATGAGGGTTCTGGGTCATGCTGGGCTCCTTGCGACGATAGGCTGCATTCTAGCACAGCTTGCCTGACTTGAGAAGCGCCAGATTTCTGTGTGGATGTTGTGGAGGTGAGGGAGGCGCGTTCGGGCAGGGCGCTCCGCCGTTTTTGCCCCGGCTTGAAACGCGCCCATTGCTGGTCCGGCTACGCGTACAACGCGGGCCGCCGGTCGGCAAAGAGATCGTTGCGGGCGGTCACGTGCTTGTCGTCGGCAAGCGCCGGATCGACGGCAACCAGGGCGATGGCGTCGCCCGATACCGGCGCCTGGGCCAGCCGTTCCCCACGCGGGCTCAGCACCTGCGACGCGCCGGTGAAGGTCAGGCTGCGGCCATCTGCCAGCGTCTCGGTCCCGTAGCGGTTCGTGGTGATGGCGAAGACGCGATTCTCCAAGCAGCGGGTAACCATCGCCGTCTGGCAGTGGGGCAGCACCAGGTTGGACGGGTGTGCAATGATCTGCGCACCGGCCAGCGCCAGCGTCCGCGCCGACTCCGGGAAGTACCAGTCGAAGCAGATCATCAGGCCGATGCGGGCGCCCGCGTGTTCGAAGCTCCGAAAGCCGGTATCGCCCGGCAGGAAGAGCGTTTTCTCGTCCAGGAACAGATGGGTTTTGCGGTAGACCTGCACCGCACCGGCCGCACTGACCGCGGCGGCCGAGTTATACAGCCCGTGCGCGGCCCGCTCAGCGAACCCTGTCACGATCATGCCGCCGGTCTGTCCCGCCAGGCGGCTCAGCGCGGCCAGGAACGGCCCGGAGCCATCGCCCGGCTCGCTGTGGGGCGCCAGATCCTCCGGCGTGGCGTAGAGATAGCCGGAGTTCGCCAGCTCAGGCAGCACCAACAGATCGGCGCGCACGCCCGCGAGGAGCTGCGTGATGGCCGCGATGTTTGCCTCGACATCGCCGCGCACCGGTGCAAATTGCACCGTTCCTACGGTCAGCATAGAGGCCTCCTTCATGGTTTCACGCGCCCAGCCTACACCCGCCGCCACGTCACCCGGCGTGCGTCCTCGTCATACAGCGTGTAGCACGCGCCTCCGCCGTCGTGCGGATCGCCCACGCTGCCCACGCCCACCAGCCACCGCTCACCTTCCGCCACGGTGAAGTCCGAGCCTTCGAAGCGGCGCGGTGCGTCGCCGGGCGCCCAGCGCCACGCTTCCTGGATGTGCGTGTGGCCGTGGAAGAAGATCGACGCGTCCGCGGCTTCCAGCTCGGCCAGGGCGGCCCAGCGGGCGCTATCCGAACGCTGCAATGACGGAAACAGCGTCGTCCAGTGCGTTTGCTGCGCCCGTAGATAATCCACGACGCCGGAGATGCCCAGGCCGGCCGGCCACACCGGGCTGGCGTGCGCGGCCCAAAAGGAATCGACGCGCAGTTGCGCGGGCCAGCGCGCCACCTGACCGCGATAGGGCATGGGCATGCCGCGCAGCCCGGATGCTTCCCAGTTGCCGAAGACGTTTTGGGCGCCGAGCGCGTTCAGTTGGTCGAGCGCGTTGAGGCTGGCGATGTCGCCCAGGCCCAGGAAGCGCGTCGCGCCCTGCGCCACCCCATCGGCCAACACGCGTTTCAACCGGTCTCCGCGACCGTGTACATCGGAAAGGAAAGCCCACAGTGTCATCGGCAAAAACTCACGCCCAGAGATGCACCGGCCCATCGCCGTCGCCGCGGGTGAAAAAGAAATCCGGCGCGCCGGGCTGGATCGGGTCCAGTCGCCGGCGCAGGCCCGGCGCCAGAAACAGGAACGAGTTAGTAGGACCCGCCAACAGGCCGGCCTGGCGGAACGCCGCGCTCCACGCCGCCGCAGAGTGGTTCACCACCAACACAGCCGCGCGCGTCGACCGGGCGGCCGCGAGCGCCGCGCTGGCGACCGCCTGGGCATCCTCCGGCGCGGCGAGCATGTCGATCAGCGCACCGAGCGTCATGTCGCCGAAGTAGCTGTGCCCGCGCACCGGCGCTGCGGAAAAGGCTGCCCAGCCGAGCGTCCGCCCGCCGGACGAGACCCGGATTTTGCGTATCTGCGGGTGGCCGGCCGGGTAGAGCGCGGCCAGCGTCGCGGCTGAGCGGTCACCGATCAGCGTGTAGCGGTCGGCCACGGCTTGCCATACGTCGTCGGCCCACCCGGCCCACGTCTCGAACAGTTCGATCGTCAGCCCGCGGCAGTCGGGCCGGCGCCCGCGGGCGGCCTGCGCCAGCCGGAGGAGCCCTAGCCCCACGTTTCCCAGCCCGCTGAGCGCCAGCAGATCGAGCAGCGCCCGGACGCCGCGGCGCACCCGCAGGTAGACCAGGTTGCGCAGGAACGGCCGCGGCCGCAGCACAGCGAAATGAAACGGCACGGGCTGGCTCGACCACCCGGTCCCGGTCATCAGCTTCGCCACCGGCGCGTCCAGGCTGCCCACCCCCAGGCCGTAGAGCAGCGGATAGCGTCGGACGATCTCCTTGTGGATCATCAGCCCGGTCATGCCGAACTCAGGGTTGATGATCCCCTCAGAGAGCGGGTAGCCGTAGAAGGCGATCCGGGCTTCTTCGCCACACAAACGAAACGCCTGCTCGCGCACGGAGACGCCGCCGCGCACCCGGCCATCCACCAGGCACAGGAAATGGCTGAGCCTGACAGGGCCATCGGCCGGCACGCCGCGCAGCGCCTCGAAGGCGTACTCGGTGCTCAGGCGGTGCGGTTGGCCGGCCGCGACCATCCGCTCGTTGAACGCCGCCACCTCGGCGGCATCCTCGGCGCAGGCCGGGCGAAATTCGTAGCGGCTCACGCCGTGCTCCCGCCGTCCACCGTCAACACCGTGCCGGTGATCATGGCTGCGTCCGGGCCGAGCAGAAATGCAACCGCACCGGCCGCCTCATCGACGGTGACCAATCGGCGCAGCGGCGTGCGGCGGAGGATCGAGCCCACCTGGTCGTCGGACAGCCCGGCCGACAGGCGCGTCTTCATGTAGCCGGGCGCGAGGGCGTTGACGGTGATGTTGGCCCGCCCCAGCTCGCGCGCCAGGCTGCGGGTGAACCCGATCAGCGCGGCCTTGCTCGCCGCGTAGACCGACAGCCCGTTGAAACCCGTCGCACCGATGATGGATGCGATGTTGACGATCCGGCCGCCGCCGCTCACCAGCATGGCGCGGGTCACATGTTTCGTCAGGATGATGGTCGCGGTGACGTTCACCGAGATGACTTCGGCGATTTCGGTCTCGTGCATGGTGGCGAGCACGCCGTCGTGCGCCACAGCCGCGTTGTTCACCAGCCCGTACAGCGGCCCGTGCGCCTGGGTGATCTCTTTGACAAAGCCGTGGAGCGCGGCATGATCGGCCAGATCGAGGGAGCGATAGATGATCCGGTCGTCAGCCGCGGCCATGGCCGCCTCAAGCTCAGCGGACTGCTGGCGTCCCGCGGCAATGACGCGATAGCCATCGCGCGCCAGCCGGGCCGTCACGGCCAGGCCCAGGCCGCGTGTGGCGCCCGTCACCAGGATGTTCTTCCCGTTCATGGTTTTTGCCTCATGATCTTGCCCGTGGCAGCCGTCTCCAGCGAGTCGCTGACCGTGACAATGGCGGGCGTCTTGAACGCGGGCAGATGCGCCCGGCAGTGCGCCTGCACCGCACGCACCAACGCCTTGCGATCGGTCACGCCCGCGGCCGGCACCACCACCGCCTCCACCAGCGCGCCGGTGATGGAACTGCGCCGCGCCCGCACCAACGCCAGCGCCACCCCATCCACCTGGCAAATGATCTGTTCGACTTCTTCGGGGAAAACCTTGTTCCCGCCGACATTGATCGCGCCGTTAGCCCGGCCCAGGAAGAGGTAGCGATCCCCCGCGCGGCGCACCAGGTCACCGGTATTGATCCAGCCGCGAGGATCGCTCAACGCGGTCGCACCGTCCACGAAGCGCTGGCCGCCGGTCGTCGGGCGCAGCAGCAGCGTGCCGTCAGCGTCCACCGCGATCTCGATGCCGCGGGGCGGCCGTGCCAGGTAGTCGGCCGGAAACCCCTCGCGGCCATCGCGCACCGAGAAGCCGACCCCGGCCTCGGTCGACGCGTAGATGTGCGTGATCCGGGCGTTGGGATACGCCCGCACCAGCGCGGCCAGGATCGCGGCGTCGGCAATCTCGCCGCCCAGGGTGATCTGGCGCAGGGGCAAACCGCTGCCGGCCCCGCTCATCAGCATCTTGCGCCACAGTGTCGGCGTGGCCGAGAGCGCGGTGCAGCCGCCGGCCGCCAGTGCGGCCATCTGCTCCGGCAGCGGCCGGCCGGGATCGGTGAAGATGAGCGGCGCACCGCTGAGGAAGCTCTGGAAGAAAACCTGGAGCCCGGCGAAGCGGGCCAGGTCGTAGAGCAGCCCCCAGCGCGGCCGCGGCGCGTCGGCCGAGGGCCGAACGGTGCGCGTGAGGGTCGCCAGGGTGTGGCTGACCAGCCGGGGCGCTCCGGTGGTGCCCGAGGTCGGGATGATCCAACGGGTTGCCGTCCCGGCAGCGTGCGCCGCGGCTTCCGCTGCCTGCGGCTGGCCGGGGTCGACCGGCTGCAAGATCATAGCGAACAGGTCGTCGGTGGCGTGCGCGGGCCCGGTGACGAGGACGTCGGCGCCGGCACGGTGCGTGAACTCAGCCACGCGCTCCGCCGGGAGATCGGCCGGGAGCAGCAGGAGGGAGCGGCAGGCGCCATCCAGCGCCAACAGCAGCGCCGCGAGTTGCGGCATCTCGCGCGTGCTCACCGCGACGTTGCGATCGGCGAGTGTCGCGATCTCACCCGCATGCGCCGCCAGCCCGCGCTTCAGATCGCCGGCGGTCAGTTCCCGTTCGATAACCCAGAGCGGCTGGTCGTCGTCGTGCGCAGCCAGGATCGCGTGCAGGCAGGCAGCTTCAGCCGAGCCGTACATGGTCTTGATGCGTCTCATAAATGGCGACAAACTCGCCGACCGTGCGGGGATAGACCGGCTCGCTCATCAGCATGAATGGATCATACCCCAACTGATCCTCCAGTCGGACGACCAGCACGGCAAACCCAAGCGAATCGAGGCCGGTTTGCAGCAGAAGCGCATCGTCGGTCAGTGGGGCATCCAGCACCACGCCGTTATCGGCGAGGAGCTCGCCCAATGTATCAAGAATGGTTTGGCGGATATCCATGGGCATCCTTCGGTCAGAGATTACGAACTGCCATGATACCATCGGGCAGGCGGATGCACAAAGACGAGGGCGACGGCCCGAATCCGGTGTGTTTGGCGAGGATGTTGATTTGCAGTAGAATGGCATCCGAGATGAGGAGGTCCAGCACGCCCCATGATTCGAGTTACTTTCTTCATGGAACAGGGGAAGGGCTATCGCACATACTACCGCAACCTGCGGCAGTTCATCGACGGCCATCCCGAGATCACACCGACCTGGGTGCCGGTCACCTACACCCGCTGCGATAGCCTGCTGGAGCGATTCCCGATCTTACCGCCGGGGATCCGAGGCGTGCTGCATGCGCGGGCCCAGGTGCTGGCGGGGTTCCGGCGCGGGCCGTGCGACGTGGCCTTCTTCAACCCGTATGTGCCGGCGGTGTTGGGCGGCGCCCTGACCCGGAACCAGCCCTACGTGATCCGCTCCGATATCACGCCGCGCCAGTTCGATGAGATGGCCGTCGCGTACCACCACACGGTGGATCGCTTTGCGCCGGTGCGGGCTTACAAGAACCGCGCCGCCACCCGGGTTTTCCGCGGGGCGAGCCACTTTGTCTGCCTGACGACTTGGGTGCGAGACTCCTACGTCAACAGCTACGGCGTCGCCCCCGAGCGCATCGACGTCCTGCCGGTCGGCGCCGATCTGGCGCTGTGGCGGCCCCTCGAGGCGCGCGAGACGGGCGCGGCGGACGAGCAGCCGGCTGGGCCGATGCGCGTCTTGTTTGTGGGGTACGAGTTTCAACGCAAGGGCGGGGAGACGCTGCTGCGGGCTTTTCGCGCGCTGCCGCCTGGAACCGCCGAGCTGCATCTGGTCACCCGCCCGCCCGCGCCCCAGGGCGAAGGCATCTTCCTGCACACCGGGTTGCAGCCCAATTCTCCCGATCTGGTCCGCCTGTATCAGACCGCAGATGTGCTGGCGCTGCCCACCGAGGCGGATACGTTCGGCATCGTCGCGGTGGAGGCGTGCGCGGCCGGTATCCCGGCCATCGTGACGAACGTGGGCGGGGTGGCGAGCATTGTCGAGGATGGGGTCACCGGTTTCGTGATGCAGCCCGGCGATGCGGAAACACTGGGCCGGCACCTGCGCACGTTGGCGGATAACCCGGCGCTGCGCCGGCGCATGGGGCGGGCGGCCCGGCAGCGGGCCGAAGCACGGTTCGACATGCGGAAGATCGCGGCGCGGACCGCCGAAATCATCCTCGCGGCCGCGGCCGAAGGTCAGAGGAAGCGCCTCAGCGCGGTGTAGCCCAACTCGCTCAGCCGCAGCAAGGCCGGCCGGTGGACGCACTGGTAGCGGCCAAAATGGACCAGATCACCGCCGAACTTCGCTTTGAAATCCCGCACCCCGTACTCCTCATCCGGTTTGCCGCCGCCGCCGAAGTCGAAGGTGCGGTAGCCGTTGCGGCTGCCCCATTCCAGCACGTGCCACACCAGCAGATCGTTGGCCCGGTACGCCGAGTAGGCCTTATCCACGCCCGTGTACCAGTAGATGATGGTGCCTCGGTGGAGCAGCAGCGTCATCACGCCGATATCCTTGCCTGCCACCCGGGCCAGCATGATCTTGAACATCCCCGCAGGCTGTAAGACCTCAAACGCCGCGCGGAACAGCGATGCATCGGCCAGCGGCACCTGTAGGCGGCGATAGACGTCGTGCAGCAGCGCGTAGGCTACATCTACCTGCGCGGGTTCGGTCGCCTCTTCGACGATCACGCCCTCGCGCTGCGCCTTCTTGATGTTGCGCCGCGCGTTGTCGCGGATGCCCTGCCAGATGGCCTCGGCCGGCCGGGCCAGGTCGATGAGGAAATTCAGGTGCTCCTCATAGACAAATCCGCTCGCCTCCAGCGCCGGCCGCCATTCGGCAGTGTCCGACAGGTTGCGCAGCTCGGTGAACAGCGCGCGGCGGCGGGCATCGCGGCGGTAGGCCGCCAGCAGCGGCGCCAACACCCCCTGCCCCTCGGGCGCTGGCGCGGCGAGCAGGCTGCCGTAGGCGACCGCGCGGGTGGTCAGCCGGCGCAGCGGCCCGCCCAGCACGGCGATCTCCACCGGCAGCAGCAGCGCCTGTGGACGGCCGTCGCCGTCGACCGCGGCCCACAACTGCGGCTGATACCCCGCGGCCCGCTCGAAGACCCGCGACATTTCGGGCGTGTGGAAGATGTTGCTCGCCGGGTTGGCTGCAACGAAAGCCTGCCAGGCATCTTCCGGCAGTGTGCGAACGATGTTGACGCTCATCCGATCCTCATGCCCCCCAGAACCGCGCGGCATAATCCCACAGCGTGATCGCGTCGATGTCGCCGCTGAGCACAAAAGCACTGGTCGCGCCGCCCGGCCATCGCCCCCGCGCACTGCTCGGCCCCGGATCGGTCGCGGCCGGCCCGTGCTGGCTGCGCCACCAGGTCGCCACATCGCTCAAGCTGGCCCGCCACACCGCTGGCCCCAGCCGCTCGACGTGATCCAGCACCCGCTCCAGCGCCGCGGCGCACAGGGGGAACCGTTCGGGGTGGAGCTGCAACACAAACGCCTCGCCGCGGGCGTGGCACTGCTCGAACGCGGCGATCCAATATCCCGCGATCTGTCCCGCATCGCTCAGCCGCAGCCGTTCCACCAGCATCTCGTCATCGGGGAAACTGACGGGGATCTCCAGCAAATTGCCGGTCTTGTCGGCTGCGCCGGTCCAGAACGGCAGGGCCGGAGTCGTCTCGGCCGGCTCGGGGCGATCAAAGGCCAGCAGCGTCCGCAGAGCGGTCTGCTGGGCGGGCTCCAGCGCGGCAGTGTCGATCACCGGCCACAGGATCGGTTGGCTGCTGTCGTAGGCCAGGCCGGCCTGCTCCAGCGCGGCCAGCAGATCGGCGTTCCAGCGCAGATACGGCGCGCGGAAGCCGACGCAGGGGATGCCATGCGATCGGAAGACTGCGGCCGCCCGGTCGAGCTCGCCGGCGAACGCCTCGGCGGGCAGCAGGCTGTAATCGACGTGGCGGTGGCCGTGGATGGCGAGTTCGACGATGGCGCCATCGCCCCGCAGCGCGCGCAGCAGCGCCGGATGGCGATCCAGGGTTAGCGCAGTGACGGGGAAGGTGACGCGGGCCCCGTAACGGGCGGCTAGCTCAGCGAAGCCGGTCAGCGCCCGGTCCATGGCGCCCGCAGTCACGCCCACCCGGCTGAAGATCGCATAACCGCGCCGGAAGAGCGCAAACGGGCCTTTTGAGCGGATCAGATGAGCAAGCAAAGAAGCAGTCCTCGGTCGTGGAGTTTAGCCGAGACATTCTAGCGGAGGATGCCCAAATCGGCAACGCTGGCGGCGCCGGGCGCAGGGCAAAGTCGTGTAGCGGTCACCACGATGGGCCGGCAGTTGAAACTGCGCCTACCATCGCAAAACCGGCCTGCGCCGGTTGAAGCCTAGTCTGCGAAGGCAGACTTCGCAATGGTAGCCGCAACTTCAGTTGCCGGGCAGGGAGAAGCCTCACACTATGAGATCACCCGGCGCCGGGCAATGCGGGCCGGGACGAGGTGTGTGCCGGCGTCAGAAGGGCAGCGGCGGCTGGTAGGGCGGATGTTTCCCGGCCAGCGTGACGAACGGCGCGGCATGGTCGGCGCGCGCGCCCAGCTTGCGCAGGTCGCCGATCTCGCGCAGATTGCCCTGCCGGCGCGCCTGCACGATCGCCCTGGCGGAAGTCGGCCCGATGCCGGGCACCCGCATCAGCTCATCCAGCGGCGCGGCGTTGACCTCGACCGGGAACCGTTCGGGGTGCGCGCCGGCCCAGGCCGCTTTGGGGTCCACGTCGGTGCGGAGCTGGCCGCCCAGGTCGAACGGCAGCTCATCGGCCGAGAAGTGATAGTAGCGCAGCAGCCAATCGGCCTGGTAGAGCCGAAATTCGCGCCCCGGGTCGGTCGGCGCCTCATCTTCCAGCGGCGTGTTGCGGACGGGGTTGAACGCGCTGTAATACGCCCGCGCCAGCCGCAACTCCCGGTAGAGCATCTGCGCGGTGGTCAGCAGCTCGCGATCGCTCTCGCCCGCGGGCCCGATGACGAATTGGGTGGACAGGCCGATGCGCGCATGGCCGAACCTGTCCCGTCCGTCCCCTTTTCCCTGCCAGGGAAGGGGAGCGGGCGGCTCCCCTCTTTTCTTAGGAGAAGGGCTGGGGGTGAGGTCGCGACGAATGATCTCCGCCGCTGTGCGCAGTGGCCCCACCAACGCCTCCATCCGCTTCAACGGCGCGAGCGCAGCCAGCGTCTCAGGGGTCGGCGCCTCCAGGTTGGCCGAGACGCGGTCGGCCAGTGCGACCGCCCGTTCGACGTGCGCGGCCTCGGCGCCCGGCAGCAGCTTGAGGTGGATGTAGCCGCGGAAGCCATATTTGACCCGGACCAGCTCAACCGTCGCCAGCATCTCATCCATCATCCGGTGGGTGCCCATCACGCCGGAGCTGAGGAACAGGCTCTCCACCAGCCCGGCGCGGTACATCAGATCGAAGCTGCGCGCCAGCTCATCCGGCATCAGGTGGGCGCGGCGGAGGTCACGGCCGGCGCGGAACGCGCAATAGCGGCAGTTGTTCTGGCACGCGCTGGTCTGGAGGACTTTGAGGGTCGCCTTGCGCTCGCCCCACGGCGTCGTCAGGTGGGAGACACACGGCAGCACGCGGGGATCGGGCGAGGGCGCATCGGGTTGCGGCGCAAAGAAGCCGCGGCCCGCCGCAATCACGTCCGGTGCGGACGCGCTGCAATCGTCGTAACGCGCCGCCGCGCCGAGCAGATCGAGCTTCTCGCGGGTATCCATGGCTGCCTCCTGAACGGGACTATGTCATTATACGAACATTTGTTCAAAAAGTCAATTATCGGATTTTCCCTGTATGAACACCCACATTGAGAATTCCTGTTTTCCCTGAATCATTCGCAGGATAACGTGGTAAAATGGCAGCGACATGTCGGATAATTGCACCGGCCGCGATAGATCGTGATCGCTCGCTGATCAACAGGAGCCAGCCCATGAAACGCCAAACCCAGTTGATGATCGTCCTCGTGCTTGCCGTTATCAGCCTCCTCATCGCTGCGCACCCTGTCCTTGCCGCAGGCTCTGTCATGCCACCAGAGCTGGAGGTCTACTTCATCCAGCTTCAACCTCAGCCGGACGCGGCCGCGACCCCAGCAGAAGTCTTCCGCGCGGCTTATGAGCGTCTGGAGCCTGAGCTTCTCGCGCTGGCCGCTGATGGCCAGGTGCTCGCCTTCGAGTTCCTGCCCGAGATCGGCGCGGTGCGGGTCATCGCGGCCGACGAGAGCCTCAGGCCGCTCGCATCGCGACCGGAGGTAGCCGGGATCGTCCCGTTGCATCCCCAGCGGGCTGCTCTGCCGGCGGATGTCCCCCCTGCCGAACCGGCGTCGGCGGACACACCGGCTGTCCCGACGATCCCGCCGGCCGAACCGGCTGAACCGGGCGTGACCCACACCGTGAGCGGCGTGGTGCGCGACTACGACGGTACATTGGTGAAAGATGCCCGCGTGGCCACGGCCTATGACGACCCCATGTACGCCTCGGACTGGACGGACGCGAACGGTGCTTACAGCCTGGCCCTCAACGCCGGCACCTATCACATTGAGGCCGAGAAATCGGGCTGGCCCGGTGCGCCCGCGCAGACCATCACCGTGCCGCCTGCCCAGGTGATGAACTTCACTCTGCCCCAGCGTTACACGATCAGCGGCAAGGTGCTGGACTGGGACGGCACGCCGATCCAGGGCGCCAGCATATCGACCGACTACGATGATCCTGTGCGGGCTTACGATTCCACGGATGCGACCGGCGCCTACGAGCTGGTCGTCATGGCCGGCGCCTATCACGTGGGGATCTACAAGTCGGGCCTGCCGGACCTGCCCGACCA
>JAPKMS010000046.1 GCA_026645775.1 Anaerolineae bacterium | reverse complement strand
CTTTGGATGGGGAAGCGATTTGGAATCAAGCGCCCGCCCTCAGTCTGCAATCCCTGGATCCCCGCGTCGCCTACCTGATCACCGACATCCTCAGCGACAACAACGCCCGGATCCCGGCGTTTGGGGCGGGCAATATGCTGGAGATCGGCCGACCTGCGGCGGCGAAGACCGGCACGACCACCGACTGGCGCGACAACTGGACCGTGGGCTACACGCCCGGCTTGGTCGCGGGCGTCTGGGTGGGCAACGCCGACAACACGCCGATGAAGGACGTCAGCGGCATCACCGGCGCCGGGCCGATCTGGCACGATTTCATGGTGACGGTGCTGCGCGAGACGCCGGCTCAGGTGTTCACACGGCCGGATGGGCTGGCACAGATCGAGGTGTGCGCGGATTCCGGGTTGCTGCCAGGCGATCTCGCATCCCGGAACGTGGACTACAGCGGATCGTCAGCTTTTGATCTTCAATCTTCAATCATACCGTGTCCGCATCGCCGCCTGGAATGGTTCATTGCCGGCACTGAGCCGCTGGAGATTGACCGGTCGCACCTGGAGATCGCCACCGACGTGCGCACCGGCCGCCCGGCCGATGCCAACACGCCGTCCGAGTTCATCCGGCCGGAGGTGATCTGGCAACTGCCACAGGAGTATCAGGCGTGGGCGCGGGAGAACCAGATCACCCAACTCGCACCGGCGGCCTACGGCACGCCGCAATCGGCAGCGCCAACCGCTGGCGTACCGCTGGCCGCCGATGCGCTGCGGCTCATCAGCCCGGACCCCAACCGGGTCTACCGGCTGGACCCGCTGCTGCCGGCCAGCGCGCAGGAGGTGCCGGTGAGCGTGCTGCCCGGTTCGACGTTGGCAGCGGCGGGCGCATCGATCACGCTGACGGTGGACGGCGCGCCCTTCGCCCAGGCTGCGGCCCCCGACTACACTGCCTGGTGGCAGTTAACCCGGGGACAACACACCTTCCAGGCCACCGCCAGGGGTGCGGATGGCAGCGAGGTCGTCAGTGCAAAGATTGTTGTGACCGTGGAGTGAGGCTCAGAGATCTGCCGCATCTGGATTCGTCATCTGCGTTCTGTTCTCGGATTGGGGAACTTTTCTCCCAGCACTGCCGTCAAAACTTGCAGTTCCCTGATCTCTTGTGTGTCCCTTCCGGGGGAGGTAACATCATGCGTACAAACCGCCTTCTCAATCTCATCGCGATCTTCGTCTTGGCCTTCTTGAGTGCCTGCACCGCGCAGACGCCAACCAGCACGCCGACCCAGGCGCCGGCGAGCCCGACGGCACAGCCCAGCAGCCAGCCGGCCCCCACGCCCACGCGACCGCCGCTGCCGCCCACTGTGGTCAGCATCAAGCCGGATCGCGGCGAGGAGCAAGTACTGGCCGCACCCGTGCTCGTCACCTTCGATCAGCAAATGGATCCGGCCAGCACCAGTTCGGCGTTCAGCATCGAGCCCAAGGTGGCCGGTGAAGTGAAGGTGCAGGGCAACCTGCTGACCTTCTCGCCCACCGAGCGGCTGAAACGCGGCGCCGAGTATCGGGTGATTGTCGCCGACAGCGCGACCAGCACTGCCGGCCTGAAGCTCCAGCGGCCCGTGTCATTCAAGTTTGCCACGGCGGGCTTCCTGGAAGTGACGACGACCCAACCGGCTGACAATGCGGGCGAGGTGGCGGTTGACAATGCCATCATCGTCAGTTTCAACCGGCCCGTCGTGCCGCTCACCGGCGTCGCTGATCAGGCAACGCTGCCCCAGCCCCTGGTCATCACGCCGACCCTGGCCGGCAAGGGCGAATGGATCAACACCAGCATTTACCGCTTCACGCCCAACCTGGGCCTGGCCGCGTCCACAGCCTACAGCGTCACGGTGAAAGCCGGGCTGGAGGACACCACCGGCGGCTTGCTGCCCCAGCCCTACACCTTCGGATTCCGCACCGCCGATCCCACCGTGCTGCGTTGGCTGCCAGAAGGCGGGATCAACGTCAAGATTGAACGGCCGATTTCGGTGACGTTCTCCATGCCGATGGATCGGCCCAGCACGGAATCCGCGTTCGCCTTGTTGGACGAGGCGGGCGCGCCGGTCGCCGGCGCCTTCAACTGGAACCGGAATGCCACCGAGTTGGGCTTTAAGCCGACCCGCGTGCTGAAGTTCAATACCGCGTACACCGCCTCGCTGGCAGTGACTGCCCATGCAGCCGGCCCGACGAGCGCTGGCACGTTGCGCGAGGCGAACCTCCGCTTCCCGTTCCGCACGGTCGCGCTGCCCAAGATCACCGCCACCAGCCCGCGGCAGAATGCCGGCAACGTCGCCCCCTACAAAGGCGTGCAGATTAACTTCGCCAGTCCGATGGACCCGGCCACCTTCATCAGCGGCACCATCACCATCCTGCCCAAGCCGACGGAGGTCTACACCTATTACAGCGACAACGAGGCGATGTTGATGCTGGACTTCGCCAAGCTGCCGGCCACCGCCTACACCGTCACCCTCTCCGGCAAGCTGGCCGATCCCTACGGCAACACCCTGGGCCAGGATTTCTCACTGCGCTTCCGGACGGGCGATCTGGAGACATCTGCCATGCTCAACGGCGCCGGCCAGATCGGCACCTACAGCGCGTACACCCGCACCCAGGCCGTGGTCTTTTACCGCAACGCGCCTGAGCTGAAGTTCGAGCTCTACCGGTTGAGCAGCGCGGACTTCGTCGCACTGAATGGCCGCGAGTCGTGGCAGGCTTGGGACCGATTCAGCCCCCAACAGGACGCCCTCGTACGGGCCTGGACGGTGGCCACCTCAGCGCCCAGAAATCAGAGCGGCGTCGTGCGCACCGATCTGCTAGATGCCGATGAGCAGCCGCTCCCGGCCGGCATGTACTTTCTGCGCCTGGCTAACGCCCCAACGCAGTCGCAAGCGTCTCAGAGCAACCCGCGTCAGATCATCGTCCTCACCGATGTGAATGTGACGTTGAAGGCCTCAAACCGAGCGGCGCTGGCTTGGGTCACCGACCTCAAGACTGGGCAGCCGGTGCCCAACGCCAAAGTTCGCTTCACCGACAACGGCAAAATCGAGGCGCTGGCGACCACCGGCGCGGACGGCGTGGCCCGCGTCGACCTGCCCGCGGAGCACAAATCGTGGGAGCCGCTGCTGGCCCTCGCCAGCACCGAGGCCGGGAGCTTTGGCGTCGCCTCAGCCACCTGGCAGCAGGGCATCAACGCGTGGGACTTCGGCCTGACCGGCGGCAATGACGCGATCCCGTATACCGGTTATGTCTACACCGACCGACCCATTTACCGCCCCGGCCAGACCCTCTACTGGAAGGCGCTCATCCGGCGCGATAACGATGCGCAGTACACCCTGCCCGCGCCCGGCCAGCCCGTCACCGTGACGATCAACGACGATCAGGGCAACGTACTCGTCCAGCGCCGCACCGCACTTAACGCGATCGGTGCGGTCGATGGTGAATTGGCGCTGGGACCGGACGCCGGGCTCGGCTACTACTACATTTCCGTGCGCCTATCCGAGGAGATCGGCTTCGGCGTCGGATTCCAGGTGGCTGAATACCGCAAGCCCGAATACGAGTTGAGCGCGCAAACCGACAAACCCGAATACAGCCAGGGCGAGCAGATCAGCGTCACCCTGCAGGCCAACTACTTCTTTGGCGGGCCGGTGAAAAACGGCAAGGTGAAGTGGGTACTGTTGAGCACTGACAGCTACTTCACCTACCAGGGCAAAGGGTACTACAGCTTCGAAGACTTCGATTGGTACGAAACCCAGCGGGTCGGCCCGTTCGGCGGCCAGATCAGCCAGGGCGAAGGGGTCACCGACGCCGAGGGCCGCCTCACCTTTGTCGTCCCGGCTGATATCACCCAGTTCAAACGCAGCCAGCGCTTCAACTTCGACATCACCGTGCAGGATGTCAACAACCAGGCCGTGTCGACCCAGGCATCCGCCGTGGTGCACAAGGGCGACTTCTACATCGGCCTGAAACCGCGCGCCTACGTGGCGACCGTGGACAAGCCGAGTCAGATCGACGTCATCACCGTCGACCCGCAGAGCCAGCCTGTGCCGGATGTCCCGGTGACGCTGGTGGTCAATCGGGTCGAGTGGCGCAGTGTGCGCGAGCGGGCCGCGGATGGCAATTACTACTGGACCACCCAGGCCAAGAAGACCGCGGTCCTCACCGAAACCCTGACCACCGACGCCACGGGCGCCGCCCTGTTGGAATGGACGCCTGACGCCCCCGGCGAATACAAAATCGATGCGAGCGCGCGCGACAGCCGGGGCCACGCGCTGCGCAGCGCGGCCTACGTGTGGGTCAGCGGCAGCGCGTATGTGCCGTGGCGGCAGGAAAACAACGACCGCATCGAGCTGGTGGCCGATAAGACCGAGTACGCAGCCGGCGACACCGCCGAGATACTGATCCCCAGTCCCTACCAGGGCAAGGTGAAGGCGCTGGTGACGATCGAGCGCGGAACTGTGCTCAGCCACCAGGTCATCGAGCTGGCGGGCAACAGCGAAGTGCTGAAACTGCCGATTAAGCCGGAATACGCCCCCAATGCGTTCGTGTCGGTGGTGATCATGAAAGGCATCGACGCGACCAGCCCCGCGCCCTCGTTCAAGGTCGGGCTGGTCCAGCTCAAGGTCTCAGTGGCCGACAAGCAGTTGCAGGTGATCGTGACGCCGCGCGGCGCAGCAGGCGCCGGGCCGGTGAAGGTCGCGCCGCGCGATACCGTCACCTGGGACGTGCAGACGCTGGATGCCGCGGGGAAACCGGTGCAGGCCGACGTTTCGCTGGCGCTGGTCGACAAGGCGGTGCTCTCCCTGGCCACTGACAACGCCGGCGCCCTCATGGATCGCTTCTACAGCCAGCGCGGGCTGGGCGTGCAGACCGGCATCACGCTGGTGTACAACATCGACCGGCTGGTCGCACAGTTAGCCGAGGGCGGCAAAGGCGGCAAAGGCGGCGGTGGCGGCGGTGGCGAAGGGTTGGCGCCCACGGTGCGCCGCGACTTCCCCGATATCGCGTACTGGACCGCCTCGCTCAAAACCGGCGCCGACGGCAAGGCGCAGGTGCAGGTGACCCTGCCCGACAACCTGACCACCTGGACCATGGACGCGCGGGCGGCCACCGAGGATACGCGGGTGGGCCAGAGCCGCACCGATATCATCGCCACCCAGGCGCTGCTGGTGCGCCCGGTGCTCCCGCGCTTCTTCGTGGCCGGTGACCGAGCTGAAATCGCTGCGGTGATCCAAAACACCACCCCGCAGGAGCTCTCGGTGGCTGTGACACTGGCGCCAACCGGTCTGGAAACGACAGCGCCGCTCGCCAGCCAGATCACTGTGCCGGCGGAAAGCACCGCCAAGATCGCCTGGCCCGTCACCGTGCAGGCCGCGGTCGACCAGGTGAAGGTGCAGATGCAGGCGATCGCGGTCGCAGCCAAGCTATCTGATGCGGTCGAGATCACGCTGCCCGTGCACCGCTACACCACCCCCGAAGTCACCGGCACAAGCGGCCAGGTTGATCTGAACGAGGATCGGCTGGAGCTGGTGCGGCTGCCGGCTAACGCTGACCCGAGCCGGGGCGAGCTGGCTGTGACGCTGGAACCGAGCCTGGCGGCCGGCATGCTCGGCGGGCTCACCTACCTGGAGCACTACCCCTACGAATGCGTCGAGCAGACGATGAGCCGGTTCCTGCCCAACGTGGTCTCGTACGCGGCGCTGAAGAAGCTGGGGGGCGCCAATCCCGACCTGGAAACCAGGCTGCCGCAGCAGGTAGGCGTGGGCCTGCAGCGCATCTACGCCAAACAGCACATCGACGGCGGCTGGGGCTGGTGGCAGAACGACGACAGCAACATCGCGGTCAGCGCATACATCGTGTTCGGTCTGGCGAAGGCCAAGCAGGCCGGGTTCGCGGTCGATCAGACCGTGCTCGACCGCGGCGCGCAATTCCTGACTCGCAACCTCCGGGCGCCGGGAGACCTCAAGGATTGGCAGCTCAACAGCCAGGCGTTTGTGCTCTACGCACTGGCCGAAGCGGGCCAGATGGAGCCGAATCGGGCGGGCGCGCTGTTCGAGGTTCGCGAGCGGCTGAGCACCTACGCCCAGGGCTACCTGGCGCTGACCTTCGAGCTGATCGACGACGAGGCCGCAGCCGCCCGCATCAAGACACTGCTGGCCGACATCACCGGCAAGGCTGTGGTGAGCGCCACCGCGGCACACTGGGAGGAGGGGTGGACCGATTTCTGGAACATGAACACCGACACCCGCACCACCTCCATCGCGCTGGCGGCCCTGGCCCGGCTGGATCCGCAAAACAGCCTAGGCCCCAACACCGTGCGCTGGCTGATGAGTGCCCGCACGGCCGACCGCTGGGAAACCACCCAGGAGAACGCGTGGGCCATTATGGCGCTGACCGACTGGATGGCGGCCACCGGCGAGCTGGCGGGCAACTACACCTGGACCGTGACGCTCAATGGCGAGAGCCTGGGCGCCGGCAGCGTGACGCCAGCCACCGTCAAGGACGCGGCCACGCTCCGCGCCGACATCGGCCAGCTCCTGCTGGACCAGACCAACGGTCTGGTGATCAGCCGCACCGCCGCGGGCGACCAAACCGGCAAGGGCCAGCTCTACTACACGGCGCATCTGAAGTCGTATCTGCCCGTGGAAGAGGTCGGCTCGCTAAGCCGGGGCGTCTCCGTGAACCGCGAGTATCGGCTGGCCGACTGCGTGACTGCCCTGCAGCAGGCGGCGAACCAGGCCGGCAAGACGCGCTTTGACGAGACCGCTTGCCCCGCCATCACACAGGCCAAGGTCGGCGATGTGATCCGGGTCAAGCTGACCGTGGTCGTGCCGAGCAATCTGCACTATGTGATCCTGGAAGACCCGCTGCCGGCCGGCGCCGAGGCGATCGACACCGGTCTGCGCACCACCAGCAGCACGGCGCAAGGGCCGGAAATGAAGCAGGATCAGCCCAGCCCGTGGTACGATTGGGCGTGGACGCCCACGCATGTCGAACTGCGAGATGAGAAGACCGTGATGTTTGCCTCCGAGCTGACGCCCGGCACCTATCAGTTTACCTATCAGATCCGGGCCAGCCTGCCCGGCGTCTTCCTGACGCTGCCGGCCACCGCGTACCAGATGTACTTCCCCGAGGTGTGGGGCCGCGGCGCCGGGAGCGTGTTCACCGTAACGGAGTAACGGCGCAGCGATCTCCGCATCGGGCGTGCCGGGCACAGCGCTGTGCCCGGCACGCCGCATTTTTCAGATTGGCACTCGCGGCAAAAGCCAATTATAATCCCCCGCACACGCATCCTTCGACTGCGCCGAAAGCTTCACCTCGGCTCCGCTCAGGGTGCTCCGCAGCGCACATGGCGTAAATCCTGTCAGAAAAGAACCCTCGCGAACAACGGTCAGACCAGGTGTGATTGAAAGGAATCTATCGTGGAGATAGCAAGTGGCACTCTCTTCGAAGAAATCGTGCGCACGTTCCCAGGGCGGCCGCTGGGCAGCGCATCCAACGCCGGGCTGCTGGCCTACATTCAGAACGCGTTCGCGGATAGCAGGCTGGACGTCATCGCACTGCCGTTTGATTGCCGTTTTTGGAGCGCCGGTCCCTCGTCGCTCCGGGTGAACGGCCGGACATTTCCCCTCTTCGCCGGGCCGTTTTCCCCGCCCTGCTCCGGGACAGGCCCGATCCTCAAAATACGCACGGTCGACGAGCTGATCGCGAGCGAGACCGAAGGCAAGATCCTTTTGCTTCACGATGAGATCGCGGCAGAGCCGTTGATGCCGAAGGAGTTCCCCTTCTACTATCCTGACGAGCACCGGCGCGTGATCGACTGTCTCGAGGCGCACGCGCCCCAGGCGATCCTCGCGATCACGGGCAAGGACCCGGTATCGGGCGTGAATCCGTTTCCCCTGTTCCAAGACGGTAACTTCAGCATCCCCTCGGCGTGCAGCGGTGAGCACGAGATCCTGGCGGCCTGTCAAGAAGGCAGCACCGGGAGCATCACGATCACCTCGGCCGTGGAGACGCGCCCCAGCCGGCAGCTGGTCGGCAGGAGGGCGGGCGCGGGCCAAGAGCGGATCATCGTCTGCGCACACATGGACACGGCCTACCGCACGCCGGGCGCCATCGACAACACGGCCGGCGTCGCGGTGTTGTTGGAGCTTGCCCGCCGGAGCGCCGAGCTGCAAGCGGGCTGCACCCTCGATCTGGTCCCCTTCAACGGGGAAGAGAATTACGCCGTGCCGGGCCAGCTCAAATATCTTGAGTCGCTGCGCGAGGACGGCGCCACCGTGCGCCTGGTCATCAACCTGGATGCTCCCGGGTCCGTCGGCTCGAAAAACGCGTTCTCGCTGTATAACTTTCCGGACGAACAGCGCAGCCAGGTGACTGAGATTGTCGCAGAATCGGAGCAGGCCGAGCTCGGCGCGGCGTGGTACGCGGGCGACCATGCGATGTTTGCCTTCAACGGGACGCCGGCAATCGCGGTCACATCATCGGATCTATTCGAAAAAGTCACGGATCTCACGCATACGGAGCGGGACGTGCCGGAGGTTGTCGATCCCGATTTGCTGGGGCGCGCGTGCGATACCGTGATCAAAATCGTCAACCGATTCGTTTGACAAAACCGCCCGGCGCAACGTATACTCGCATATGAAAACACTTTCATACGCCATTCTGCTTCGGCGTCAGCGTGATCGCAGGTAAGTCTTCAGTCCCACCTCCAACGCGTCTACATCGGTCGACCATGCACTGGCCAAGGTGCCAGAGTGTCAGGATAAGCTTCTTTTCGAGGAGGAACAGAATGCCAGACACCGCAGTAAAAGCAATCGGCGTTCTCACCAGCGGCGGCGACGCACCGGGCATGAACGCAGCACTGCGCGCCGTGGTGCGCACCGCGCTCAACCGCGGGGTCGCGGTCTACGCCATCTACGAAGGGTACCAGGGGATGGTGGAAGGCGGCGACCGCATCCGCAACATGGGCTGGGATGACGTAAGCGGAATCTTACAGCGCGGCGGCACAGTGATTGGCACCGCGCGCTGCGCCGAATTTCGCACCCATGAGGGCCGCCTGAAAGCAGCCAAAAATCTGCTGGAATGCGAGATCGACCGCCTGGTGGTCATCGGCGGCGATGGCAGCCTGACCGGCGCCGACCTCTTCCGCCACGAATGGGCCTCGCTGCTCGCCGAGTTGGTGGAAACCCAACAGGTGCCGGCCGAGTTGGCTGCGGCCCACCCCTTCCTCAGCATCGCCGGCCTGGTCGGCTCGATCGACAACGACTTTTACGGCACCGACATGACCATCGGCGCCGACACTGCGCTCCACCGCATCACGACCGCGCTCGACCAGATCAGCAGCACCGCGGTCAGCCATCGGCGCAGCTTCGTCGTCGAGGTGATGGGTCGCAACTGCGGCTACCTGGCCTTGATGAGCGCGCTCGCCGGCGGCGCAGACTACGCCTTCTTCCCGGAACGCCCACCCAGCGTAGATGACTGGGAAACTCAGATGTGCGATCTGCTTAAGGCCGGCCGCGCCGCAGGCCGCCGCGACCTCACGGTGGTCGTCGCGGAGGGCGCGCGGGACAAGCACGGCAACGCCATTTCGGCCGAATACGTGCGCAAAATATTGGCGGAGCGACTTGGCGAGGACGTGCGGTCAACGATCCTGGGTCACGTCCAGCGCGGCGGCGCACCGAGCGCCTTCGACCGCTGGATGAGCACCCTGGTCGGCGCCGCGGCCGTGGATGAGCTGCTGGCTGCCGGCCCGGAGAGCGAGCCACAGATGATCGGTATGCGCTACAACCGGATCCGCCGCCACCCGCTGATGGAGTGCGTCGAGCAGACGCGCGAGGTTCCCAAAGCCATCGCTGCCCAGGACTACGAGCGCGCCATGGCGCTGCGAGGGAGCAGCTTCAATGAAGCGTATCAGACGTTCCGCACCCTGAGCCGGGCATTGCCGCATCCGCCGCAGCCCAATCAGCGGCGCTTACGGCTGGCGATCCTCACCGCGGGCGCATCGGCCCCGGGCATGAACACCGCCGTCCACGCGGCGGCACGGCTGGCCATCGACCAGGGGCACATCGTCCTGGGCGTTCACGATGGCTTCCAAGGCCTGATCGATGACCGGATGGAAGAATTCGACTGGATGAGCATCCACGGCTGGGGCTCGATGGGCGGCTCAGAACTGGGCACCAGCCGCACGATCCCAACCGGCGCCGAGATCGAGGCCGTCGCCCGCACCCTGCGGCGCCAGCGCATCGACGGCCTGTTGGTCATCGGCGGGTGGTCGGCCTACGAGGCGGCCCACCGGCTGACCTCCGCCCGCGACGAGTACGAGGCGTTCAACATCCCGATCATCTGCATGCCCGCCGCGATCGACAACAACCTGCCTGGCTCCGAGATCAGCATCGGCGCGGATACGGCGCTCAACAACATTGTGGAAGTCGTGGACAAAATCAAGCAATCGGCGGTGGCCACGGGCCGCTGCTTCGTGATCGAGGTGATGGGGCGGCAGTGTGGCTATCTGACCCTGATGAGCAGCCTCGCGACCGGTGCAGAACGCGCCTATCTGCCCGAAGAAGGCATCACCCTGCACGACCTGGAGACCGACCTGGCAGAGATGAAGGAAAGCTTCCGGCAAGGTAAGCGCAAGAGCCTGATGATCCTCAATGAAAAGGCCAACCCCCTGTATACGGCGAAATTCATTTCCACGCTGTTCGAACAAGAGGGGGAAGATCTCTTCGACGTGCGGGAAGCCATCTTGGGCCACCTGCAGCAGGGCGGCGATCCCTCGCCGTTCGACCGCATCCAGGCCACCCGGCTGGCTGCGCGCTGCCTGACCTTCCTGGTGGAAGGGGCCGGCCAGGCGAACGGGGCGGTCATCGGCATGCAAAACGGCCATGTCCAAATTCACAGCCTGGATGACATCGCAGTGCTGTGCGATATGGAACACCTGCGTCCTCTTGAGCAATGGTGGCTGGAGCTGCGATCCACCGCACGACTGATGAGCAAATATCAACCTTCCTGAAGATCTTGAGGAGAGGGCTTTATGCTACGCACAAAAATCGTTTGTACGGTCGGGCCAGCCAGCCGTGACCCAATCACACTGGAAGCCTTGATTCATGCGGGGATGGATGTTGCACGCCTCAATATGTCTCACGGCGACCTGGCCTTCCATCGCGAAAACATCCAGCGCATCCGGCAGATTTCGGAACGGCTGAACAAACCTGTGGCGCTGCTGGCCGATCTGCAAGGGCCGAAGCTGCGGGTCGGCATTATGCCGCCGGAGGGCATCCCGCTGAAGGCGGGTGAGACGCTGATCTTGACGACCGAGCAGATCACCGGCGGGCCCGGCCGGGTGCCCGTGCAGTACGAACACTTGCCTGAGGCCGTCCGGGCCGGCGACCGCATCTTGATCGATGACGGCTTACTGGAGTTGAAGGTCGTGAATGTTGAAGGCAAGGAAATCACGACGCAAGTGGTGATGGATGGCCTGCTTACCTCCAACAAGGGCCTCAATCTGCCCCGCGCCGCGCTCTCCATCCCCGCCATCACGGAGAAAGACCGGGAAAACCTGAAGTTTGCGCTCGATGAGCAAGTAGATTGGATTGCCATCTCCTTTGTGCGCACCGCCGAAGAGGTATTGAGCCTCAAGGACATGATCCGCCAGCTCACGACGCTAGGCCGCCCCACCCCGGTGGTTGCCAAAATCGAAAAACCCGAGGCGGTGGACAACATCGACGCCATCATCGCCGCCGCCGATGGCATCATGGTCGCGCGCGGCGACCTGGGCATCGAGATGTCCACCGAAGCCGTGCCGATGATCCAAAAACAGATCATTCATAAGTGCAACCTCGCCGGCAAGCCGGTGATCACCGCCACCCAGATGCTGGATTCGATGATCCGCAACCCGCGGCCCACGCGCGCCGAGGCCAGCGACGTCGCCAACGCGATCCTGGATGGCACGGATGCGATCATGCTCTCGGGTGAGACAGCCGCGGGCAAATACCCGGTGCTGGCCGTAGAGACGATGGCGCGCATTGCCTGCGAGACGGAGACCGCACAGGCGGCACTGCCCGTACGACAGGTAGCGGCCCGGCCCGGTCGCACCTTTGCCGAGGCGGTGGCCCATGCTTCGGTCGAAACCGCCACGGATCTCAGCGCCGCCGCCATCGTCGCGCCGACGGTCTCCGGCGATACGGCGCGTACGATCGCCCGGTTCCGCCCCCACTGCCCCATCGTGGCCGTGACGCCCAGCCCGATCACCCAGCGTCAGCTCATGTTGGTATGGGGGGTCTATCCACTCCTGGCCCACCGCTCCGATAACACCGATCAGGTGATCGACAGTGCGATTGAAGCGGCCCAACGCCGCGGCTACCTGGCCGAGGGGGATGTCGCCATCGTCACCGGAGGCTCGGTGGGCTTCGGCGTGGGCACCACTAACCTGATGAAGGTCCACCTGATCGAGCGCGTGCTGGCACACGGCACCGGTTTGGGCGAGCGCCGCATCATCGGTCGGGTGCGCCGCCTGGATCCGCCCTTCCCGAAGGACCTGCGCCCCGTCACCCCCGACGAGATCGTGGTAACGCCGCGCACCGATCGTTCGTTTGTCCCCCTCCTGCGCCGCGCCGCCGGCTTGATCACGTCCGACAGCGCACCCGAATCCCACTGCCGGCTTCTGGCGTTGGAGCTGGGCCTGCCGGCTGTGATCGGCATCCGCGAGGGGGTTGCGGCCCTGCCTGACGGTGCAGAGATCGTGTTGGATGCTAAGCGCGGGTTGGTGTTTGAGCGACCCAGCGCTTTGGCGCATGTAGAGGACTGAACCACCTCGGTTATCCGGAGCAAAGTCATGGCGAAACGGCTCGCGATCTTGGACGCGGATCGGTGTGTGGGTTGCCAATCCTGCATGTTCGCTTGTGCCCGCCGGCCCGGCGTCGGCGGGTTGTCCGCATCGAGCATCTGGGTCAGGTCGGCCGGTGGCATCCGCAAGGGGTATGTCGTGGTGGTCTGTCGGGCATGCCCTGATCCGCCCTGTTCCCGCGTGTGTCCGACGGACGCGCTGCCCATGCGGCCCGGCGGCGGCGTGCGTTTGAAACCCGATCTGTGCATCGGCTGCCACAACTGTGCGGAGGCGTGCCCCTTCGGGGCCGTGATGTGGGATCACGAACAAAATAAGCCCGAAATCTGTGTCTACTGTGGCTACTGCGCCTCCTACTGCCCCTACGATGTGCTGGCGTTGGAGGAGATAGACGACCCCTTGGCGACGGGCTTCACGACGCCAACTCCGAGCCCCGAAGGAAATGTGCCCCATGCTGAAAAATGATCCTTTGTCTCGGGTGCTCACCATTGACCTCACCCGCCGCCGCTTCTCGGTAGATGAGCGTCCTGAGCTTTTTGAGACGGCCTTGGGCGGCGCGGGAGTGGCAATCCGCCTCCTGGAAGAGGAGTGCAAGCCGGGAACCGACCCGTTGGGGCCCGGCAACCCGATCGTCTTGGCCGTCGGTCCCCTTGTCGGCCTCTACCCTATCGCCTCGAAGACGGTCGCGATGTTCAAGTCGCCCCACACCGGTAACCTGGGCGAGAGCCACGCGGGCGGCCGCAGCGCGGTCGCGATCCGCATGGCGGGCTACGGCGCCATCGTCATCCGCGGCGTCAGCACATCACCGGTCTACGTGGCGATCGAGGGAGGTCACGTCTACTTCCGGGATGCCAGCGCACTGTGGGGGCTGCACAGCGCGTACACCGCCGGCACCATCATGCGGCAGCGCGAAAGCGGCGCGGGTGTACGCTCGATCATGCGCATCGGCCGCGCGGGCGAACGCGGCGTGTCCTATGCTTCGGTGATCACTGAGACTTACCGGCACTTCGGCCGCCTGGGCCTGGGCGCAGTTTTCGGCAGCAAGCTGCTGAAGGGAGTGACGATCTCCGGCCAGCGCTCGCTGCCCGTCGCCGACCGCCGAGCCTACCGGACGCTTTACGATGCGCTTTACAAATCGGCCACCGAATCGCCGGTGATGAAGAAATATCATGAGCTGGGCACCGCGGTCAACGTGCTGCCGCTGAACGCGATGGGCGCGCTGCCGACCCGCAATTTGCAGAGCGGACACTTCGAGGAAGCCGAGGCCATCTCGGGCGAACGGCTGGCCTCGGAATACCTGGGCCGCCGCGTGGCCTGTGCCCACTGCCCGGTCGCGTGCGTCCACCTGGGCACCTTGCGGCTGGCGTACCCAAAGGAGCCGTACTTCTACAAAACCTCGATGGTCGGGTACGATCATGAGCCGATCTTCGCGATGGGCAGCCTGCTGGGCGGCAGCGACGTCAGCAGCATGTTCCAGCTCTTGGATGAGGCGGAGGTGCAAGGGCTCGACGTGATGAGCGCGGGCGTGACCCTGGCCTGGGCCACCGAGGCGCTGCAGCGCGGTCTCATTTCCGTGCGCGAGACCGATGGGTTGGAGCTGGCCTGGGGCAACTACCCCGCCTATATCGCCGCCACCCAACGCATTGTGAGCCAACCCAACGACTTTTACCGGGCGCTGGCGCGCGGGGCCGACTACGCCGCCTCGGTCTATGGCGGCGCCGACTATGCGCTCACCTTCGGTAAAAACGAAATGCCGGGATACCACACGGGCCCAGGGTGCCACCTGGGCTACCTGACCGGCGCGCGCCATAGCCACCTTGACAGCGCCGGTTACAGCCTGGATCAGCGGGCAGCCGCCAAAGGTGAGACGCTCACCCCTGACGGCGTGGCGAATGATCTGCTGGAAGAGGAACGCTGGCGCCAGGTGTTGACCAGCCTGGTCATCTGCCTGTTCGCGCGCGGCGTCTACACGCCCGATATCGTCCTGAAGGCACTGGCCACGGTCGGCTTCGATTGGACCGCCGACGATCTGACGCGGTTCGCCGCAGACACGTTGCATCGCAAACAAGCATTTAAGCTGCGCGAGGGCTTCGATCCCAGCGCCCTGCGCATCCCGAAACGGATCCTGGAAACGCCGACGCCGACCGGCATGATCGATGAGGGGTTTATCCGCCGCGCCATCGAGACCTACGCGCAACAGGTCTAGGGCAGGTCGCACCCTCAGTGACTTGGCGATCCGGCCGAAAAGATGTATAATTGCGTCCGTCTGTACCGTATTGCACAAACCGACTCACTCACGGAATGATTAAACGCATCTCCACGTCGATCGCAGGAAGGGACAGGCATGGAACACACGATTATTCGCATGGGTCAGAAAAAGAGGATCGCCCTGGTGGCGCACGATGCGATGAAGCCCGGGCTGCTGGACTGGGCCAAATGGAACCGGGAGCTTCTGGTTGAGCATGAGCTTTTTGCCACCGGAACCACCGGCAAACTGCTCGAAGAAGTGTTGCAGACTCAGGTCACGAAGCTGCAAAGCGGGCCGCTGGGAGGCGATCAACAGATCGGCGCCAAAATCGCCGAAGGCAACATCGACTTCATGATCTTCTTCTGGGACCCGCTCACCCAGATGCCCCATGACCCGGACGTGAAAGCGCTGCTGCGCATCGCACTGGTGTGGAATATCCCGGTGGCCTGCGATCGGGCCTCGGCTGATTTCATGGTCTCTTCCACATTGATGAAAGGTGAATACGAGCGGATCGTGGTCGATTACACGTCGCATCGGGAGCGGCAGGTCGAAAGTATGGTCCAGGCAGCCGAAAAGCCGTCGGAAGCTGCACCGGAGGCCGTCCCGACGTCAGAGCCTGCACCAGAGGCCGATGCAACGCCCGAATTCACACTGCCGACCGAAGATGCGCTGCAAGCCATGGTGCAAGCGGCAGGTTAAGGAGACTTCGTGCACCTATCCGATATCGCTCAGTTCCGTCGCAGGGAGCGGACCGGCCTCGCGAGTCAGCTCCGGACGGTGGCCTTGGCCGCAATGATCTTGATCCTGGTGTCCGGCTGCGTGGCCCTGCCGCCCGCTCGGGAAACCGCTTCAGATACGGCTGCCTCGCCTGCGCCGGCTTTCCCCGCGGCAACCCAGACCGTTGCTCCGGCCCCGCACACAAAGCTGGTGGTTTATGCACCGGCGACTCCATCGTCCATCCCGGTGCTCATCGCGGCCCAACACATGGACGATGTTGAAGTCACGATCTTCACCAATCATGCCCAGGCCAACTCGTTGTTCCTGCGCGGTGACGCAGACATCCTGGTGACCGGCCTCTCGGTGGGCGTGGATCTGTTCAAGAATGGCGCGCCCGTTCAGGTGATCGATTCCTACGTGGCCGGCATGACCTACCTGGTGACGCACGGCAAGAAAGTAGAGCGCTTCGCCGACTTGAAGGGGCAGGAAATTTACATCCCCTTTGAAGGCTCGCCCATCGAAGAGATGACCCAGTTCCTGGTTGAGCAGGAGGGCCTGGTGTGGAAGACCGACATCAAGCCGATCTACTCACCTTTCGCCTCGTCGGTCGAGTTGTTGAAACAGGGGAAAGCCGGCGCGGTGGCCCTGCCCGAACCGTCCGTGACGCTGGTCGAGAGCCAGCCCGATGTCTACGTCTCGCTGAACTATCGGGCGAAATGGGATGCGGCAACCGGGACGCGCACCGGGTATCCGCAGGTGACGCCCTTCGTCATGCGCGATTGGGCGGCTGCGCATCCCGACGTGATTGCCCGCTTCAATGATGAAATTGCAGCCGCTTTGCAAACCATTCAACAGGATCCGACGGCGGCGATACAGCAAACCCAAGCCCAGCTCGGCCTGCCTGACAAAGTGCTGCTTTCTTCCTTGGGTAGAACGGATTTCGCTTTCATCAGCTCGGATGCGCTGGCAGAGGCTATCCGGGGCTATTACCAGACCATAGGCAAGCCGCTCGATGACACGTTCGACGCGTTTTTCTACCGCAGTCCGCAATAACATCGTCGGGCTGGCCCTGCTGGTCAGCATCTGGTTTGTCCTGGCGCTGTTCTTTCCAAGCTACATCTTGCCCTCACCGGTGGTGGTGCTGGCAGCCGCGCCGTCCCTGCTCAACGCGACCCTGCTGCCGCACCTGGGCATCACGCTGTATCGCGTGGTGATGGGCTTTGTGTTGGCGTTCGGGGCCGGCTCCGTGTTGGGCATCCTGGCCTTCACGCTGCACGTCACCGAGCACCTGAACAGTTTCATGGTCGCGCTGCAGGTGATCCCCGGCGCTATCATGGGCGTTATCTTGCTGTTGGTGCTCGGCATCGGGAATTGGGTGCCCATCGCGTTGGTGACGTTGCTTACGCTGCCGACCGTAACGATTAACACGGCGAACGCCTTGGCCAAGCGCAATGTGGATCTGGAGCACTACCTGCTCTCGGTCAGAGCGACGCGCAGGGACTTGATCAGACACCTGTTTGTGCCGGCGCTGATCCCGACGTTTCAGAGCAATCTGAGCCTCGGGTTCGGGCTATCGCTCAAAGTGGTCATCCTGGGCGAGTACATTGGAACCCAGGACGGTGTCGGGTACCTGCTAAATGTGGCATCCATTCACTTTGACATGAAGACAGTGCTGTTCTATCTGGCGGTCATCTTGTTGTTGTCAGCCTTGTTCGAGATCGCGCAGAACTTCGTCTTTGCTGTATTTCTCAAGAAGTACTTTTATCCCGAATGATAGACAGAATCCGGCAGGCTAACACCCCAATGGCGAACGATCTGCTCACAGTGAGGCACCTGACAAAACACTACGGGGCGTCCACACCCGCGGTGATCGAAGACTTGTCTTTTTCGATCCCGCAAGGTGCGCGGGTGACGGTCTTCGGGCCGTCCGGGGCGGGTAAGACCACCCTGATCAACATCCTGACCCGCGTCGATCACGCCGACGGCGGAGAATTCACGCTGACGGCGGTGAACCCGTGCACGATCTTTCAGGAGCCTCGGCTGTTTCCCTACATGACGGTCGAGGAGAACATCCTGCTGCCGATTAAGATTCGGAGCGCCAAAGAGCGCTCAGCAAGGGCGCCCACGACGCCAGCGCTGTGGGCGGAATATCAGCGGTGGCTTGAGGTATGCGACCTCACGCCGTACGTGAATCACTATCCGTACCAACTGTCGGGCGGCATGAAGCAAAAGACCGCCCTGATCCGAGGATTCCTGACGGAACCCGATTTCGTGATGATGGATGAGCCGTTCAAATCCATCGATTTGCGCGCGAAACGAGCGATCATCCGCCACATCCTGGACAGCTACCCGGGCATCACCGTATTGTTCGTGACCCATACTGTCGACGAAATACCCTTGCTGACCGAGTCGGTGCTGCTCTTCACAGCCAGTCGTCTGGCCGAATACACGGTGCACGATTCGGCACGTCTCAAGGCCAATCCCATGGAGGTATTGTATGGCTAGAGTCAATCCGCAACCCGAAGAACGGGTACTGCCGCCCGAGCTGTATGCACAGCTCGATGCCTTCATCGAGGAGTTGCACATCTCTCCCGATGATGCGCGCCGGAAGGATACTCTCATTCAAGTCCTTCATAAGGCGCAAGGACTCTTCGGGTTCCTGCCCGAAGAGCTTCAGCTCCACATCGCCGACCGCTTTGCGGTCAGCCACGCCGAAGTCTCCGGGGTCATCAGTTTTTACAACTACTTCACGACGACCCCGAAGGGCAAGTATCGGATCAACGTGTGCCTGGGCACGGCGTGCTATGTGAACGGCGCCGAAAAGGTGCTGCAGGAATTTGAACGCGTCTTGGGCATCAAGGCCGGTCAGGTGACTGCGGATGGCAAGTTCTCCATCGAGAGCCTGCGCTGCGTCGGCGCCTGTGGGCTGGCGCCGGTGATCACCATCAACGACAAGGTCTACGGCAAGGTTCAGCCGGGCAAGGCCCACGACATCCTGGAGCACTACCTGGTCGAGATCGTCGGAGAGGAGGTCCCGCTCTATGCCTAACGAACTCAAGCAACCACTTGCCTCATATCAGGAGCTGCTGGGCGTCCATAAGCGCCTCAAACCGCTGCTCGACAGCCGGGTGAACCTGGGCACGCGCGAGGGCGCCCGCCGGATGATCCTGGTTTGCGGCGGCACAGGCTGCCATGCATCCGAAAGCCAGGAAATCGTCACCGAGTTCCAGCGGCTGATCGCCAAGGAAGGCCTGAGCGGCGTCGCGCGGGCCTCTGCCACGGGGTGCTTCGGGTTCTGCGAGAAGGGGCCCATCGTCAAGGTCTTCCCGGATGATGTCTTCTATGTACAGGTGAAGCCCGAGGATGTCGCTGAGATCGTGGATACCCATCTCGTCAACAACCAGCGCGTGCGCCGGCTGCTCTACGAGGAACCCGTCCTCAAGCAAAAGGTCGAGACGCAGCATGCGATGTCCTTCTACCGCAAGCAGCAGCGCATCGCCCTGCGTAACTGCGGGCTGATCAACCCCGAGGACATCGAAGAATACATCGCCACCGGCGGTTACCAGGCGTTGGGCCGAGCGTTGACCGAGATGACGCCGGATCAGGTCATTGACGTGATGAAACGTTCGGGGCTGCGCGGCCGCGGCGGCGCAGGCTTCCCCACCGGCAAGAAGTGGGAGTTCGGCCGCGCGTATCAAGGCGCGGAGAAATTCGTCATCTGCAATGCCGATGAAGGCGACCCAGGCGCATTCATGGATCGCTCCATCATGGAAGGTGACTCCAACAGTGTAATCGAGGGCATGGCGCTTGCCGCCTACGCGATTGGTGCACATCAGGGTTATGTCTACATCCGGGCCGAATACCCACTGGCGGTCAGCCGCCTGCAAATCGCCATCAAGCAGGCGCGTGAGCTGGGCCTGATCGGCAAAAATATCCTGGGGTCGGGCTTCGACTTCGATATTGACATCAAACTCGGCGCGGGCGCGTTCGTCTGCGGCGAGGAGACCGCGCTGATCCACTCGATCCAGGGCGAACGCGGCGAGCCGCGCACCAAGCCGCCGTTTCCGGCCCAGGCCGGCCTGTGGGACAAGCCCACCATCGTCAACAACGTAGAAACCCTGGCCAACGTGCCGGCGATCATGATGCAAGGGGCTGAGTGGTACAGCAGCATCGGCACCGCGACCTCGAAGGGCACCAAGGTGTTTGCGCTGGCCGGCCAGATCAACAACGTCGGCCTGGTGGAAGTGCCGATGGGCACCACCCTGCGCGAGATCATCTACAACGTCGGCGGCGGCATCCGCGGGGGTCTGGAGTTCAAGGCCGCGCAGACGGGCGGTCCCTCCGGCGGCTGCATCCCCAAGCAGTTCCTGGATACGCCCATCGACTACGAGTCACTGGCGAAGATCGGCTCGATCATGGGCTCCGGCGGCCTGATCGTGATGAGCGAAAAAGACTGCATGGTGAACATCGCCAAATTCTATCTGGAGTTCACCGTGGATGAGTCGTGCGGCCGCTGTCTGCCCTGCCGCGTCGGCACCAAACGCCTCCACGAAATCCTGACCAACATTACCGAAGGCAAGGGCACGCCGGCCGACCTGGTGGAGTTGCGCGAGCTCTCTAACGTGATCATGGATACCGCCCTGTGCGGCTTGGGTCAGACGGCGCCGAACCCGGTGCTGAGCACGATGAAATACTTCTGGGACGAATACGAGGCGCACGTCTTAGACAAGCGGTGCCCGGCCGGCGTCTGCCAGAAGCTGCTGTGCTACGAGGTCATCCCTGACAAGTGTGTCGGCTGCACCGCCTGTGCCCGCGGGTGTCCCGTGAGCTGCATTTCTGGCTCGGTGAAACAAGTCCACTTCATCGACCAAAGCCGGTGTATCAAGTGCGGCGCGTGTATGACGAAGTGCAAGTTCAAGGCGATCTTGAGACACTAGGAGCGCAACTATGGTGAATTTGTTTATCGATAACCGGGCCGTCACGGTTCCAGACGGCGCCTCGATCCTGGAAGCCGCCCAACAGATCAACATTCGGATCCCGACCCTCTGCTATCTTGATCTGGGCGAGCTGAAGATGGTGAACAAGACCGCCTCATGTCGCATCTGCAGTGTCGAAGTGGAGGGACGCCGTAACCTGGCGCCGGCCTGCGCCACACCCGCTGCCGAGGGCATGAAAGTGACGACCAACTCGAAGCGGGTGCTCTTTGCGCGGCGGCGGCTGTTGGAGCTGTTGCTCTCCGATCACCCGTTCACCTGCCTCACCTGCGCCAAGTCCACGGACTGCGAGCTGCAGACGCTGGCTTGGGAGTTTGGCATCAACACGCAACGCTATCAGGGCGAGAAGTCGGAGTTCCCGATTGATAAGACCAGCGGCGCACTGAAACGTGATCCCGACAAGTGCATCCGCTGCCGCCGCTGTGAAACCATGTGCAACGAAGTGCAGACAGTCCACGCGCTGACGGCCTACGGCCGCGGCTTCACCGTGACGGTCGCGCCGGCCGAGATGCAGCCGCTGGCCGAGTCAAACTGCACCTACTGCGGCCAGTGCGTCAGCGTGTGTCCCACCGCCGCACTCACCGGCCACGGCTACATCCAGGAAACCTGGGCTGCGCTGTTCGACCCCACCAAGAAGGTGGTCGTCCAGGTCGCGCCGGCCATCCGCGCTGCGATCGGCGAGGAGTTCGGCATCCCCATCGGCACCGCGGTCACAGGCAAGCTGGTGGCCGGCCTGCGCCGGATGGGCTTCGATGCCGTCTTTGACACAAGCTGGGGCGCCGATCTCACGATCCTGGAGGAAGCGAACGAGATCATCAAGCGGGTCTCCGCAAACGAGAACCTGCCCATCCTGACCTCATGCTGCCCCGGCTGGATCAACTTTGTGAAATACCAGTTCCCAGAGCTAAAGTACATGCCGTCGACGTGCAAGTCGCCGCAGCAGATGACCGGCACGATCGCCAAGACCTTCTACGCCGAAAAAATCGGGGTGAAGCCGCAGGACTTGATCATGATATCGGTGATGCCGTGCCTGGCCAAGAAGTACGAGGCGAACCGGCCCGAGCATCAAACGAGCGGCGCCCGCGACGTGGACTATGTCATCACAACTCGCGAGCTCTCCAAGATGCTCAAAGAATCGGGGGTCGATCTGCGCTACATGCCCGATGAGGAGTTCGACAACCCGCTGGGCGAGGCCACAGGCGCGGGTGTGATTTTCGGCGTAACAGGCGGCGTGTTGGAAGCCGCGCTGCGCACGGTCTATGAGAAAGTGACCGGCGCAGAGCTGGCCGACGTCAACTTTGAAGCAGTACGCGGCTGGAAAGACGTGCGCGAGGCGACGATCGACCTCGGCAGCCGGACCGTCAACGTGGCGGTAGCGTCAGGCCTGGGCAACGCCCGCAAGCTCCTGGAGAACATCGAAAAGGGCACGTCCAAATACGATGTGATCGAGATCATGGCCTGCCCTGGCGGCTGCGTCAACGGCGGCGGCCAACCCTACAGCCACGAGCGGCTGGAGACGATCCAGGCGCGCACGCAGGCGCTCTACGAGATCGACGATCACAAAACCATCCGCAAGTCGCACGAGAACCCGTCGATCATCAAGCTCTATGAGGAATACCTGGGTGAGCCGGGCAGCCACAAGGCGCACGAGCTGCTGCACACCGAGTATTGGTATTAGACTGTACCGCGAGTTGGGAACTTGTGGGACACTACGACCCAAGGAGGAATAACACGATGTCGACCCTGAATGAACTGGTGCCGGCCGGCGTGATCGTCGGCGATGATGTACAGAAAGTCTTTGCTTACGCGAAAGCCAACCACTTTGCTCTGCCCGCCGCCAACTGCACGGGCACGAACACGGTCAACGGCTGTCTGGAGACCGCGGCCGAACTGAACGCGCCGATGATCATCCAGTTCTCGAACGGCGGCGCGGCTTTCTACGCGGGCAAAGGCCTCAGCAACACCGGGCAGCGGGCGGCCATCGCGGGTGCGATTGCGGGCGCCATGCATGTCCATCAACTCGCCGAGGCCTACGGCGCACGGGTGATGGTGCACACCGATCACTGCGCCAAGAAGCTGCTGCCCTGGGTGGACGGCCTGTTGGACGCGGGTGAAGTCTACTACAAGACGCACGGCAAGCCGCTGTTCAGCTCGCACATGTTGGATCTGTCGGAAGAGCCACTGCCGGAGATCGTCGAGACCTGCAAGCGCTACCTGGACCGCATGAGCAAGATGGAGATGACCCTTGAACTCGAGCTGGGCATCACCGGCGGCGAGGAAGATGGCGTGGATAACACCGGGGTGAGCAGCTCACGGCTCTACACGCAGCCGTCCGAGGTCGCCTACGCCTACGAGGAACTGATGAAGGTCAGCCCGCGCTTCACTATCGCGGCCGCGTTCGGCAACGTGCACGGCGTCTACAAGCCGGGCAACGTGAAGCTGCGCCCCGACATCCTGCACAACTGCCAGGTGTACGTCCAGGAGAAGTACGGCACGGCGGAGAAACCGCTCAACCTGGTCTTCCACGGCGGCTCCGGCTCGACCCTGCAAGAGATCCGGGATGCCGTCTCTTACGGCGTCGTCAAGATGAACATCGACACCGATCTACAATGGGCGGCGTGGGAAGGCATCAAGAACTACTACGTCAAGAATGAAGGCTATCTGCAAGGGCAGATCGGTAACCCCAAAGGACCGGACGAGCCGAACAAGAAGTACTATGATCCGCGTGTCTGGCTGCGCGCCAGCGAGGAAAGCTTCAAGATCCGGCTGCGCCATGCCTTTGAAGAACTGAACAACCTCGGCGGGTAAATTCCACCGACCGATCGTAATCGGACCGGCGCCGGCTCCCCTGCGGGGGACCGGCGCCGGTGTGCGATGAGGTCAAGTCCTTACTCTAATCCCCCGGCTCAGCCGGAACCCTTCACCAGGCTGAACTCGAACAATCCCACATGATTTGACTGCGCGGAGAGCAGATCCGGGGTGCTGGTCGTTACTTGCCCTTGGACCGCGTAATAGACGTTCGCATCGGCGGCATTCCCGGCCACCCCAGCGTCGGTGAAGGGAGATGCATTGTTGGGATCGGTGCGGGTTGTGACATCGGCCTCGCCCGGCTGGAAATAGGGCCGCGGGCTGCTCAGCACCAGATAGGATTCGTCGACGGCCAGGTTGTTCCAGCTCAACACCACATCCGTCGAGCCGGCCGCGTGGCTGATGGCGGCTGTGACGGGCGCGGGCCGGTTGCCGGTCGCGCCGAAGGCCCACTGAGTATCCTCGATTTCACCGAACTCAGCCGGGCCGATGGGCGTGTTGGCCTGGCCGGCGCCTGACGCCAGCCGGCAGCGCGAGGTGAAGGTATTCGGAAATGAAACGCCCGCCGGGATGCTGATTGGCCGCACGGCGGCGCCTGCGGCCAGGCCGGCCTCAGTCACTACCTGCTCGCCGGCATCGGTAAAACTGCTGTTTTTGTTCCAGTCGATCCAGCAGTTTACGTACCCGCTGCCACCGCTGACCGCGATCGTCAATGAGCCGGCGCCGCCCGCCGGCCAGCCAACGCCCACGGTCGGCTCGACGCCATCCTCATCATCCGCCGGGCGATCGAGATCGTCCGCGGTCGCATCGGTGTTCTGGGATTCCCCGCCGTCCGCGTCGACAGCAGCACCCAGCCTCAGTGCCGAGCCAAGGCCGTGGCGGGGGCCGTCGCAGGTCAGCCGGGTGGGGTAGTTCAGGCACGTCTGAGTCACCGGGTCGGGATTGATGGCGTCGCCATAATCCATGGGGATATTCCAGGGCAAAAGCGCGGTCTGGTCCCTGGTCTGGGCCGTGCCGCCGCTGATCTCCACGGTGGCGAGGGCCAGCCCAACGGTGCTGGTGCTGCCCCGGCAGGCCGGGTACAGATATTTCAGCGGGAGCCGCCACTCGAAGTTGGGACCGATCTGTTCGGAATAGGAGTTGTCTGGCATTTGGATCACTTGGGTATTGGCGCCATCAACCAGCCATACCTGGTCCGCAAAGATCCAAAAAACAACCTTGCGGTCACCGGTGGCCCCCCCACCGCTCATCGGATCGACCACGTCGCCGTCGTCGTTGCAGTCGATGCCCGCGCCCATGCGAATGTTTTTGTACACGGCGGCGGTGCCGCACGTCTCGATGCGAAAATAGAGCGCCGTGCCGTCGTTAACCAGCCAGGCGTTGCGGATCTCCAACCCATCCGCGAGGCTGCCGTTGCTGCACGTGCTGGTATAGACCGGCGTCCCCCACTGGCTATCCACCGAACCGTTATCGGTATTGATGGTGATCCACCCGGCCAAGACGATGGGCGTCGCGATGAGCATCAGCAGGATCAGGCCACTCAGCATTAACGCCCGCGCATTGCCGCGCCGCCGGCTTCCACCCCAAATCCGTGAGAACATAGCACCCTCCTTCCTTGCCAGTAAAATTTGGCTGGCGCGACGATATTGTAGCCGATCCGGCAAAATAGTTCAACTCCCGTTCAGATCCCCACCCGTTAATGGGAAATTGCGCAGGGTGCGTGACGTGTGCTAAACTGCCCAACCATGTCCGTAAGACATCCAATTCGAGGAGGTAGCATGGCAGTATCGCAGGCGACTCATCCGAAGGTGAACGACAAACGTGAGATCTTTGGCTGGGCCATGTATGATTGGGCTAACTCGGCCTTCAGCACCACCGTCGTGACCGTTTTCCTTGGCCCCTATCTCACTAGCATCGCCAAGGCCGCGGCCGACAGCGAGGGATTGCTGCACCTGCTCGGCATCCCCATCCGGTATGACTCATACTTCACCTATCTCATTTCCATTTCCGTCCTGATGCAGGTGGCGTTCCTGCCCATCCTGGGCGCGCTGGCCGATTACTCGCATCTGCGCAGGCAACTGATGCGGTTTTTCGCAGTGCTGGGCGCGTCAGCCACCCTCCTCATGTACTTCATCCAACCGGGCGGCCATTGGCTGGCCGGCCTCTTATTCCTGGTGGCGAATGTGGCCTTCGGGGCCAGCATCGTCTTCTACAATTCCTACCTGCCCAATATCGCCAGCGAGGATCGTCGCGATGCGGTCTCCTCCTTTGGTTGGGCGATGGGCTACCTGGGCGGCGGGCTGCTGCTGCTGCTCAACCTGGTGATGTATCTGTTTGCCGACAAGATCGGGCTCGATAGCGCGCAGGTCGCCCGCATCAGCCTCGCTTCAGCAGGCGCGTGGTGGCTGGTGTTCTCTATGTTCACCTTCACCCGCCTCCGCCGGCAAGACGCCGTGCGCCCGCTGCCCCAGGGCCAGACCTACCTCTCCATCGGCTTCCGACAACTGGCCGATCTGATCGGCATCTCACAGAAAGCCGTCACGGCACTGATGCTCGCGCCCCTGCTGATTCCCGTGCTGGTTCTGCTACGTGTGCCGGTGCAATTCGCGCTGGCGCCGGGCGCCGGCCCCATCGCGATCCTGGTGATCTTTATCCTCCGGAAATCCCGTACGCTGCCTGAGGCGATGAAATACCTGGCGGCGTATCTGCTCTACAATGACGGCATACAGACCGTCATCGCCGTGTCGGCGATTTTTGCCGCCAATGAGCTGGGGATGAGCTCCACGCAGTTGATCCTGGTGATCCTGATGATCCAATTCGTGGCGTTCTTCGGCGCGCTGGGCTTCAATTGGGTCGCCAGCAGAGTCGGCACCAAGCGCACCATCGTCGCCAGCCTGTTTCTGTGGAGCGCGGTGACAATCTACGCGTTCGGGGGGCTGAAAAGCACGGCGATCGTGCTGGGGATGGAGCAGCGCCAGCTTGAATTCTGGGTGCTGGGCTTCGTGATCGCGCTCGTTATGGGCGGCAGCCAGGCGCTCAGCCGCAGCCTGTTTGCGCAGATGATCCCCCAGGGCCAGGAAGCGGAGTTCTATTCCTTTTACGAGATCAGCGAACGCGGGACGTCATGGCTGGGCACCTTTACCTTCGGCATCGTGAATCAGCTCTTCAACAGCCTGCGCTTCGGCATCCTCTCGGTGATCGTCTTCTTCATCGCGGGCCTGCTGCTTCTGCCGCTGGTGAACGTCGCCAAGGCCATGCAGGAAGCGAAGCAAGGCCAGACGTTGACGCATTCGGATAACGGGGAAGATGCGTGATGGAGGCGTCGTGAGCGAGGAGGCCGAACCCGCGCGCCGCCTCAGCGATGTCGCCATGTGGCACAAGCTGAGCGGGCTGCCGGATAACGTCACCGACGAGGGCGTGGTGGTCAGTGCCGACGAGCGCCGGCGCCAGCAGGTCGAGAAGGACCAATTGCGCGCCGAGATTGCCTTCCTCAGTGATGCGCGCTGGTCGGACGAGACGCGCGGCCGCGCCCGGCTGGCTGCCAGTTACCTGCTCGCGGGGGATGCGGAGACCGCGCGACGGTATGTCAACGCCGCTCACGAACTCGCCGCGGGACAATGAGATGATAACCATCCGAGAAATGCCGCCTGAGGAAGCCGACCGCATCGCGGAAATCGACCTCTCGGAAGATGACGATATTGTCTATTACTGGATCAACGGCCGCGTAGAGGCGGTGCCCGAGGCGTGGCGCCGCCCGCGGCTGGACCCGACCGGCTGGTGGGAGCGAATCGCGGCGGTTAAGGCCGATCTCGCCATCGGCGCCACCCTGTGGGGCGCGTTCGATGACGAGAAGCTGATCGGCGTGATCGTGCTGCGCCACTGTCTGCCGCCGGTGGGGGCTTTCCTGGGGCAGATTACGGCCCAGTTGGCCGCGCTGTGGGTCGACAGAAGCTACCGCCGCCAGGGCGTGGCCCGCCAACTGGCCGACACGTTGATCCGCGCAGCCCAGGTCAGCGACGCCGAATGGCTCTACGTCTCTGCAACGCCGTCGCGTTCAGCGGTGGGCTTTTACACCAGCCTCGGCTTTCTGCCCACGCAAAACGCCCACCCTGAGCTGTATGCGCTGGAACCGGACGACATCCACATGATCCGACCGCTTTAGCGCGTCCTCACCGGCTTACCAGCGGCAGGAAGTGCGCCGCCTTCACCAGATCGCCGTTCCAGGCCGCGGTCTGTTCAGCATCGAAGTCGATGTCCCAACTGCCGGTGAAGTAGTCACAGACGCCCGAGCCCGGCTCAACCATAACGAAATCGAAGCCGCCGACCTGGCCTGCCGTATCCGTCCAGGCCCCCAACAAGTGATCCTCGAAAATGACCCCCTGCAGGCTGCCGCCGGGGAATTCAGGATAAGTGGCGCCGCCGACAAATGTGCCGTCGATAACGTCACCCTCCTGGCGCAGCACCATTGTGCCGCGGTCGGTCAACCAACGGCCCGTCCAGGTACACGCGGCCGGCGCGGCCTGCGATGGACGGGCCGTCAGCCCCAGCAACACGCTTCCGATCACAACCGCGCCCAGCCCAAGCCAAAGCCAGGCGTTCAAGTGACGACGAAGAAACATACGAAACATACGCTGCAATACTCCCTTTTTAATTTATTATGTCTACTTAATCACTTCAGCAAACTCAGCGCCGCGATAGCCGCAGCGCCGAGCTGCGCGAGTTCCATATCCTCAAGCTCGGGCAGCCCGCTCACCGCAACTGCACCGACCACCGCACCCTCGCTGATGACCGGCTGGCCGCCGCCCCAACCGATATAGCGCGGATCACCGAAGTAAGCCATGTCGAAGCCGGTCTGCGGTTCGCGCGCGGCTTGCCCAAGCTCACGGGTGGGTTTGCGCTCGCGTGCGGCGGTCCAGGCCTTGTTCGCCGCAATGACGATGGATGCCAGCGGTGCGCCATCGAGCCGCAGCAGAGCGATGAGCTCCCCGTGCGCGTCCGCCACAGCGATCACCGCTGCGCGCTGGCGGCGCAGCAACTCGGCCTGGATCGTTGCAATGGCCTGCTGCGCTTCAGCGTGGCCCAAACTCACTTGACGGTGCATCGCTTCTCCCTGCTTACTGCAAAGTACCGGGCACGTGATGGCAATATTTCTGCTACTGCATCAGCCGGTAGACGCGCGCCTCGTAGGGCCGCAGCGTCAGATGGTGGATATCCTCGGCCGGATTGACCTCGTAGTTGCCGATCAACAGCTCGTGGCCGCTGAAGGACACATAACCAGGCAGATCGAAGCGAGGCGTGGCACCGCTGAAGTTCAGCACGACCAACAGACGATCGTCACCCAGCGTGCGCGTGAACGCGTAAATCTCCGGGTGATCGTCGAGAATGAGGTCGTAGGCGCCGTGGACAATCACCGAGTTTTCTTTGCGCAGCCGGATCAGCTTGCGGTAGTAGTGGTAAACGGAATTGGGATCGGCGAGCGCCTGCTGCACGTTGATCGTCGGGTAGTTGGGGTTGACCTTGATCCAGGGGGTGCCGAACGTGAACCCGGCCTCCGCACTGGCATCCCACTGCATCGGCGTCCGTGCATTATCGCGGCTGCGGGCGTGGACCACCTTCAGCGCGAGCTGCGGATCGATGCCCCGTTCCTCCACCGCCTCTCGGTACATATTAAGGGTCGCGATATCCCGGTAGTCCGCGATGGACGCAAACGCGACATTGGTCATGCCCAGCTCTTCGCCCTGGTAGATGTAGGGGGTGCCCTGCTGCATATGCAGGAACGTGCCGAGCATCTTAGCCGACTCGACCCGATAGCAGCCATCGTCGCCGAAACGCGAGACCGGCCGCGGCTGGTCGTGGTTGCTCAAGTACAAGCTGTTCCAACCCCGGCCCTCCAACCCCTTCTGCCAGCGCGTCATGACCCGCTTCAGGTCGGAGAGGCGCCAGGCGCTGACACCGCTGGCTGATGCCGGGCTGATGTCGGCGTCGAGGCTCATGTGCTCAAACTGAAAGACCATGCTGAGCATCCCGGTCGCCTCATTCGTGATCTCGGCCGCCTGCTCAGGGGTCGTCAGCGGCGTCTCGCCGACGGTGAGGATATCGTACCGGGATAACACCTGCTGCTTCATCTCGCGGAGAAATTCCAAGAGCCGCGGCCCGTGGGTGAAATACTGGCCGGCGTATCGGTAGCGGTCGTCACTGGCGGCAGGCACATCGGGCAGCCCCGGCGTCTTGGAGATCATATTGATCACATCCATGCGGAAGCCGTCGATGCCCCGATCCAGCCACCAGCGCATCAGCTCAAAAACCTCGGCCCGAACCATCGGGTTTTCCCAGTTCAAATCCGGCTGTTTTTTGGAGAACAGGTGCAGGTAGTATTCGTCCGTGGCTGGGTCATACTGCCAGGCTGAGCCGCCAAAGTGGGACGCCCAGTTGTTGGGCTCATGGCCATCTCGGCCTGAGCGCCAGACGTAGAAATCGCGGTAGGGGTTGTCTTTGGATTTGCGGGCTTCCACGAACCACGGGTGTTCATCGGAGGTGTGATTCACCACCAGATCCATCACCAGCTTGATGCCGCGCTGGTGCATCCCGGCGAGCATCTCCTCCCAATCGGCGAACGTGCCGAACTCATCCATGATCGCCCGATAGTCGCTGATGTCGTACCCGTTATCGTCGTTGGGCGACCTGTAGACCGGCGATAGCCAGACCACGTCCACGCCAAGGCCCTTGAGATAGTCGAGCTTGCTGATGATGCCGCGCAGATCGCCGACGCCATCGCCGTTGCTGTCACAAAAGCTGCGGGGGTAGATTTGATAAACAACGCTGTCTTTCCACCAGGTTTTCGTCATACCCAGGTCTCCTTAAAGTTGATCAGTAGAGCACGTGTCCACACAGGGTGCGTGGCCTTCGCGGCTGCATCTCCGCGGCCTGCTCAGCCCAACAGCAAATCTTCGAGGGGCTTACGTTGCTGCTGACGTAACTCGCTCTCCCGATAGGGCTCGGCCAGTTGCTCCGGTTCGCCAAGATAACCTACGGCAATCATGGTGACAGGCTCGACATCGGCCGGGAGATCGAACAGGGCGCGCGCCCGCTTGGAAGAAAACCCACCCATGCTGTGCACATACAGGCCCAGCGCGGACGCCTGGGTGGTCAAGTTGCCGATCGCCAGGCCCAGATCGTGCAGCGCCCACTTATTTGGCTGCTGGGATGCTTCAAAAAGCGGCTTGACCAACGTCATGATCAGCACCGGCGCCGAGGCAGCCCACCCCTGGTTCCACTCGCCCAGGCACTCGAACAGCTTGGCATAGCGCGCCTCCTGCTCCTTGGCGGCACAGATAAAGCGCCACGGCTGTTCGTTGTTGGCCGACGCGGCCCAACGTGCAGCCTCGAGCAGGGTCAGAATGGTTTCTTCATCCACTGGCTCACTGGAAAATGCGCGCGGGCTCCAGCGCTGCTGGATAAGGTCAAGCACATCGTGCGAGAACTGGGGTCGTGGTTTCATGGGAAATCTCCTTTAGATCCAACATCGTTGTCGTCTTCTGCTACACATTATACTGCCCCAGAAACAGGATGGCTAGTACCGCGTTAAGTCAGATTCTACGTGCCTGGCACTTGCAGAGCCCACCAACCAGGCAAGTGCCAGGCACGTAGATGCAAAACCTAACCTGACGAGGCACTGAGGGATTTCAGCCTTCCCCTCCGCACCCCAGGGCCCAAGTCTCATCGCGCGGGCGAAATAGTTGCACGAATGGATCGCTTGGGATACTATCACCCTAACGACAACACGTCCGTGTTGTCGTTAGGGTGTCGCCCGGACACTACCAATCACACCGATTTCGAATCTCAAGAGCAGGAGCAAAGATCATGCCCCAACTGCCAGAAATACCCGTAGAAGCCCATATCGCCGGCCTCGAACGCCGGTGGACCGCCGCGTTTCAACGCAAAGATGTCGCCGAGATGCAACGTTACCTGGCGGAAGGGTATGCGTTGATCATCGCCGTGCAAGGCGCACCGCTGCAAATCGTCCCGCGTAACGCCTGGTTCGAAAGCCTGGAAGACTATGCGATCGAAGAGGCCGCGATTGACCAGATCTACATCAACGTCTACGGTGATGTTGCGGTCGTGGACATGTTGTGGCGGCAGAAGGCGTCGTTGCGCGGCGCCGATCGCAGCGCCCAATTCAACCTGACCGATATCTGGGTGAAGCAGGAAGGCGACTGGCTGTTGGCCGAACGCCACTCCAGCCGTCCCGAACATCCCGGAAGTGCCCGACCGCTGGCATTCCCGCTGGAATGCGAGTTGTGCGAGTAGGCGTTAGCGGCCGTTCTCATCGCCGTCTTCCGCGGCCAGTTCCAATTGCCGTTGGTACAACTGGCTATACAACCCACCCCGGGCCAACAGCTCGTGATGGTTGCCTACCTCACGGATGCGCCCGCCCTCCAGTGCGATGATCTTGTCGGCATTGCGGATGGTGCTGAGCCGATGCGCAATGACGAGGGCGGTGCGTCCGCGCAGCACCTGCTCCAAGGCCTGTTGGATGAGGTACTCAGCCTCGGCATCCACCGATGACGTGGCCTCATCCAGGATCAGGATGCGCGGGTCGGTCAGGATGGCGCGGGCCAGCGCCAACCGCTGGCGCTGGCCGCCGCTCAGCTTCACCCCGCGCTCGCCCACCACAGCATCGTATCCGCCGGGCAACGCCGTGATAAATTCGTGCGCATACGCGGCCCGCGCAGCCGCCTCCAATTCCGCGTCGGTCGCCCCCGGCCGGCCATACGTCAGGTTCTCCCGCACCGTGGCGTTGAAGAGGAACGTGTCCTGCAGCACAACCGACACGTGCTGGCGCAACGATTCCACCCGCACGCCGCGCAGATCCTGGCCGTCCACCCGCACGCAGCCGTGAGTGGGATCGTAGAACCGGCTCAGCAGGTTGGCGATGCTGGTTTTGCCCGCGCCGCTGGGACCCACCAACGCCACCACCTCGCCCGGCGCCACGCTGAAGTCCACATTATGCAGCACGTCCTCCCCGTCGCCGTAGCGGAAATGCACATCCTCGAAGGCCACTGCACCGGCTACCTGCGTCAACGCGACCGCGTCCGGGGCATCGCGGATGTCCGGCTCCTGGTCCAGCAGCTCAAAAATGCGCTCAGCGGCGGCGACGGCCTGCTGCAGGATATTGTCGATGTCGGTGAGCCGGCGGATCGGCTCATAGAACGACACGCTATACGACAAAAACGCCACCATCGTGCCGAGGGTCAGTTGGCCCTGCATCACCATCCACGCCCCCGCGCCCAACACCAGCACGCCACCCAACGACGACAGGAACCCCAGCACCGGGAAGAAAGTGGACCATGTGCCGATGGAAGCAACGCGCTCGTTCAGGTAGTTTTGGCTCACCTCGCTGAAGCGGCGCAGCTCCGCATCTTCCTGTCCGAAGGCCTGGATGACGCGGATGCCGGCCAGATCATCCTGGAGCCGCGCATTGACATCGCCCAGCCGGTCGCGCACGCGGCGGTAGATGGGCCGTGCGCGGCGGTTGAACCAGCGCAACCCCAGCGCGATCAGCGGCACCGGCAGCAGGGCCACCAGGGCCAACCGCGGCTCCAACACCAGCAGCACGATGGCCGCGCCGACCAGCCGCACGGCGGCCACCACCGTCAAGATGGTGCCGTGGGTGACGAACTGTTCCAGCGCGCTCACATCGTTGCTGACGCGCGACATCAGCTCGCCGGTGGAGGTACGCTCGAAGAAGGCCAGGGAGAGCCGCTGCAGATGGTTGTAGATGCGCACCCGCAGATCGTAGAGGATGCGCTCGCCGATGGTGTGGCGCAGATACTGGTCGCCAAACTCGGTCAGCCCGGTCAGCGCATAAATCCCAACCAGCCCCAACACCAGGGGCAGCAGGCGGTCGATCTGCCCCGCTGTGATCACATCATCGATGATGTCACGCTGGAACAGGGGCGGCAGCAAGCCCAACGCGGTCTGCAGCAAAATGAACACGGTCGTCACAGCCAGCCCGCGCCAGTACGGTCGCAAATGGTAGATGAGTCGTTTCAGAGCATCCATAAGAAAATCACCTGATCAACAATCTGCTTGACGCAACAGTCTTGTAGTCTATCACGCGCGCGCACGGGCCGGAATGACGCGGCGCAGGTTGTCCGCAGCAGATTGCTCCCAGCGAAATGTACCCCGACCCGACTGATAGACTGCATTTTAACGGCTTTTGTCGTATACTATCGTTCGTTGAGTCAGTCGCTGCGCAGAGGAGAACGGACATGGAGTTGCTGGAACCGAACCAATACGATCGCGTCAGGCCCTTATTTGCCGGGCTGGACGACCAACTGGCGGTCGCGGCCATGCTTGCCGGCTCGGCGCCTGCTCGGATCTATGTAGATGATACCGCCCGGCCAACAGCCGCGTGCTCGTGGACAGGGCACCGCTTCTTCCTGGCCGGATCGCCGGAGGCCGCCGGCTTCCACGAAGACCTGCGGCGGCTGTTTGCTGACATGATCTACCCGCAAGCGCCCGCCTGGGGGCTGGAGATGCTGGAGCTGAAATACGCCCCTGAGGCCTGGGCGGATGTCATCACCGGCGTCATCCTGCGCGACAAGAACCTGATGCCGGCCTGGCGCCACTACTACGTTTACCGGGCGCTGCCCAGCGCCCACGAACCACTCTTGCCCGCGCGGGGCCAGCCCGCGCCGACAGAAGTTCGGTTGCCGGAGAGCTATCGGCTGACCTTCATCGACGCCGATCTGCTGGCACAGACGCACATCGCGCACCTGGATGCGTTGTGCGAGGAGCTGCGCTCAGAGCGGCCCTCCGTGGCAGATTTCCTGGCCCAAAGCTTCGGCGTCGCCGCACTGTGCGCTGATGAGTTGGCGGGCTGGTGTACATCGGAGTACAACACCGGGGAGCGCTGTGAGGTGGGCATCGGCGTGTTGGCGCCGCATCAACGCCGCGGGCTGGCGACCGCGATGGGCTCAGCGTTTAGGGCGCACGCACTGGCACAGGGAATCACGCGCATCGGCTGGCACTGCTGGGCCAACAATGCGCCTTCCATCGCGACCGCGCTCAAGCTCGGCTACGAGAAGGCGGCCGAGTACCGCACCTTCATCGCCTGGTTCGACAAGGTCGGATAGCGGGCGTTCATACCGAAATATCGGAGGTGTTCACATGACTGGTAGGCAAAGCAAAGAACAATCAGGCCCCGGGCCCTCATCCCCTCGCGTCCTAGACTGCAATATCGTTGCCCGCATATTCGGGCTGGTTGCGGTCTTGCTGGTCTTGCTCTTCATCTCGGCCGGCACGTTGAACTGGCCCATGGGGTGGGTCTACGTGGTGATCACCCTCGTCATGACGGCCGGCAGCCGCCTGTTGTTGCTCCGCATCAACCCCGACCTGGTGGCGGAGCGCGCCGCATATGCTGAGAAACAAGATGCCAAGCCGTGGGACCGCGTGCTCATGCCGTTTGTCGCGATCTACGGGCCGCTGGCGATGCTGGTGGTGGCCGGGCTGAACTGGCGCTTCGGCTGGCAGCCGGAACTGCCGCCCTGGCTTCAGATCACTGCTGCGTTCCTGTTGGTGTTAGCGAGCGCGTTCGGCACCTGGGCGATGCTGATCAACCGCTTTTTCTCGGGCGTGGTGCGAATCCAACACGATCGCGGCCACACCGTGGTATCCACCGGCCCCTACCGTTGGATGCGCCATCCCGGCTATGCAAGCGGTGTGCTGGGCCACCTGGTGATGCCGCTGATGCTGGGCTCGGCCTGGGCGGTGATCCCCGGTGTGATCACCGCAGGGCTGACCGTGCTGCGCACCAGCCTGGAGGATCGCACGCTGCAAGCCGAGCTGCCCGGCTACACCGAGTATGCGCAACGGACGCGCTATCGGTTATTGCCGGGGATATGGTGAAGCAACTGCTGCCAGCTCCGCCAGCCAGAGCGCGGCACCGGCATCCGACGGCATGCGCCAATCGCCGCGCGGCGATAATGCGACCGAGCCCACCTTCGGGCCATCAGGCATCGCTGAACGCTTGAACTGCTGGCTGAAGAACCGCCGGTAGAACACGGTCAGCCACCGCAGAATCTCGGCGGGTGGGTAGGCGCCGTCGAACGCCTGGCGGGCCAGGACAAACACCTTGCGCGGCGCAAACTGGTAACGTACGGTATAATACAAGAAGAAGTCGTGCAGCTCGTAAGGGCCAATGGTATCCTCGGTCTTCTGCGCGAGCGCGCCGCCCTGGCCCAACGGCAGCAACTCGGGCGTGATGGGCGTGGCGCAGATGTCGCGCAGCACGTCCGCGGCCTCACCGGTGAACTCCGCATCCGCGGCCCAGGCTACCAGGTAACGCACCAACGTCTTGGGCACCCCCGCGTTCACATGGTACATCGACATGTGATCGCCGTTGTAGGTGCACCACCCCAAGGCCAGCTCCGAGAGATCGCCCGTGCCCACGTTGAAGCCGCCCACCTGGTTGGCAACGTCCATCAAGATCTGGGTTCGCTCGCGCGCCTGGCTGTTCTCGTACGTCACATCGTGCACGTTTTCGTCATGGCCGATGTCGTGGAAATGCCCGCGCACCGCATCCGCGATCGGAATGATGCGCAGTGTTGCGCCCAGCAGCTCTGCCAGCCGCTCAGCGTTGCTCCGTGTACGCTCAGTGGTGCCGAAGCCGGGCATCGTGATGGCGATGATGCCGGCGCGAGGCAGTCCGGCCAGGTCGAACGCCTTGGCGGTCACCAGCAACGCCAACGTGGAATCCAGGCCGCCGGACACGCCCAGGGTCACTTGCCGGGCGCCGGTATGGCGCAGCCGCCGGGTCAGACCGGTCGCCTGGATGCTGAAGATTTCGCGACAGTGAAGCGCCCGGCGCTCGAGGTCGGCCGGCACGAAAGGCGTACGCACAAGCTGCGGGCGGATCAATGCGCTCTCCGCGGTCGCGGGGGGCTCATCGCCGGGCAGGTGAAAGCGCACCGTGCGAAACAACCGGGGAACCGGCGTCGCGCCGAACGCATTGTTCTTCAGACGCTCCAGCCCCAACCGTTGCACATCCACGTCGGCCACCGCCAGTTGGGTATCGAACCGGAACCGCTCGGTCTCGGCCAGGATCACGCCGTTCTCTGCGATCAGCGAGTGCCCGGCCCACACGATATCGGTGGTGGATTCGTTGGATCCCGCCCCGGCATAGAGGTAGGCCGCCAGGCAGCGCGCTGACTGTTGGCGCACCAGGTCGCGGCGGTAATCCACCTTGCCCAGCAATTCGTTGCTGGCCGAGCCGTTCAAGATCACCGTGGCGCCAGCCAACGCCATGTCGCCGCTGGGCGGGTTCACCGCCCACAGGTCCTCGCAAATCTCGATGCCGATCGTGCAGCCGGGCAGGTTATCGGCCGAGAAAAGCAGATCGACGCCGAACGGCACAACCTGTCCCGCGATCTCCACCGCCTGCCCCGTCACCGCGCGGCCCGACGTGAACCAGCGCTCCTCGTAGAATTCGTTGGTGCTGGGCAGATGCGTCTTCGGCACGAGGCCGGCCACCCGGCCCCCGGCCAGCAGCGCGGCGCAGTTGAACAACCGGCCATCGACCGCCAGCGGCAGCCCCACCACCGCGGCCACCTCCAGCGCGGCCGTCAGCTCGGCCAGCTCGGCCAGCGCGGCCCGCGCCCGGTCCAACAGCGCGGCCTGGTAGAACAAATCCGCGCACGAATAGCCGGTCAGGCTCAGCTCAGGGCAGAGTGCCAGCCGACAGCCGCGCTCGGCAGCCTGGCGCAGCGCCGCGGCGATGGCCCGCACGTTGAAATCGACATCGGCCACCCGCAGCTCGGGCGTGATCACCGCCGCGCGCATGAAGCCGAGGGTTGAAGGGGCGAAGTTGGATGCCGGGTGCATGGGAGACTCCGTTGATGGGTTGGTTGGTTGGTTTGTTTGTTGGTTAGTTGAGCAGCATTCTAAACCAGCCGCGGGTTGGGGTCAATTCGAGAAGCTTGACACAGGGAATCGGGCTTGATATGCTAAGCCCCCGCAGGAGGAGAAAACATGTCCCAAACCATCTATTGCATCCGAACCCCACGCCTGATCGTGCGCTGTTGGGAGCCGGCCGACGCGCCGTCGCTCAGGGAGGCCAAGAACACCAGCAAGGAACATCTGCTCCCCTGGCTGCCGTGGGCGCTGGAGGAACCGACGGATCTCGCCACCAACCTGGCCTTGATCCGCGGCTGGCGCGCGCAGTTCGACACTGATCAGGATTATGTCTATGGCATCTTCGACCGGGCCGATGGCCGCGTGCTCGGCGGCGCCGGCATGCACGTGCGGATCGGGAAGCGTGCGCGGGAGATCGGCTACTGGGTGCGGGCCGATGCCATCAACCGGGGATACGCCACCGAAACGGCCGCGGCGCTCACCCGGATCGGCTTCGAGATCATGGGGCTGGAGCGGATCGAAATCCACTGCGATGTGCGGAACGTGCGCAGCGCGGCCGTGCCCGCCAGGCTCGGTTTCGTGCACGAGGCCAACCTGCGCCGCCGCGCGATCTCAGCGGATGCGCCCGCCGACAGCATGATCTGGACGATGTTCGCCGACGAGTATCCTGGCAGCCCGGTCGCGCGCGTCACGATCGAGGCATTTGATGTGCTGGGGGATCGGGTGGCGGCGGCGGCAGGATAAGGTTAAGGCTGAGACTGAGGGACGGGATCGCGCGGGCGTGGTAGCCTTCAAAAAAACG
>JAPKMS010000411.1 GCA_026645775.1 Anaerolineae bacterium | reverse complement strand
GGCGGGATTGAAGACGCCATCACCGTTGTCCCGGTAGAGGTTGAGGGTGACGTTGCCGATGCCGGGTTCGTCCACGTCCTGGCGGCCGTCGCCGTCCGCGTCGTACCAGACGTAGTCGCCGATGGCGGCCAGAACGGGTGGAGGCGTCGGTGTGTTGGTTGGCGTCGGCGTCGGCGTTGGCGTGTTGGTTGGTGTGTTGGTTGGCGTGTTGGTTGGTGTGTTCGTTGGTGTGTTGGTTGGTGTGTTGGTTGGTGTGTTGGTTGGTGTGTTGGTCGGCGTGTTCGTCGACCCGCTAACAATGGTCACAGGCTCCGAATCGGACACCGGCGGCACCGAGGTGCCGTACTCGTCCACAGCGTTGTTGATATCCACCCGGTTAGTCGTTGTGCCGGGCTTCAACGCGGTGAAATTGACGGTGATCGTGGTGGATGCGCCTACGGCCAACTGGCCCCCCAGCCCGGCGGCCAGGTCGTTCCAGGTCAGGGTTCCGGTGGTTGTGTTAACGTTGTTGGGTAAGGGCACGGCACTTTGATATTGCAGCGCCGTGGGGTCATAGGTGTCGCTCGCGGGCAACAAGATGATGGCGGTGGTGCCATTGTTCGTGATCGTGATATCGAATATCACGGTGTCGCCCACTTGGCGTACGCCATCGGGATCGGGGCGGGCGACTTTGTCCACGGCCAAGACCACGCTGTTTGGCGCGGCGGGCGACACATCTGGCCCGGCCGCATCTTTGTTTACGCCTGGGTCTTGCTCGACAACGCGTGCCGATACGGGCATGCTGCTTGCCGCTGGGGACAAAATGCTTGCGATGACCCAGGTAAACACCATCATCAGCCGGGCGAAGGCAGTCCAGGGTCGCCTACTGCGTGGGCGGATCAGTTTCGACTGAGTATCGTGGAGCATGGTCTTTCCTCCTGATGATAGGGCCGGAGGGGTGAGTTAGACCCCTCCAGCCCGAGTATGGTTTGTGTCTGACGGTGAGGGTTAGCTCACCGGGTGATGAACGGAAGGCGAAGTCGTGCGGCCCAGGCTGGGGTGACAGGTCCTAACCAGGCGCTTGCGCCGTCGTAGACCTCCAGCCAATAGTACACGATCCCGCCCAGCTCGACGTCAGCGTCGACCCAGGTGTAGGCGCCACTTGGACCTGTTGGTGCTTGTGGGAGGATGGCGCTGGTGCCGAGATATTTGCCGTGCTGTTTCGGGTCAAACGACCGATAGATGCGGAACTCCGCTGGAACATCAAGGAGGGCCACCCATGTCAGTTTTGCACCGTCTACGGTCCACTTGGCGGTAAAGTACTGCACATCCACTGCGGTGGGCCTGGTGATGGTGACCGTGGCGGTGTCAGAACCGGAGACGGGTTCGTTGTCGTCGCTGACACCGGTCGCAGTTACCGTGTCAGTCTCAATGTAGCCCACGGTGTGGCTGGTCACGTAGCCTGTGAAGGCGCACTGGTACAAGGCGCCGACCGGGAGAGTCTGCGGCGCCGTGCAGGTGCTGCCCGCAATGAGTGTCACATCGCCGTGGATGTCATCCACCAGGCTATTGATGGTAACGACATCGGTCAGGCTGGTATTCTCGATACGGACGGTGAAAGAAATCGGGCCGCCGGGCGCCTCGATCTCGATTGGGTCAGCAGTTTTGGTCACGAGAATAGCCGGTGGCACGTTTGTAATGGTGACGGTCGCGGTGTCGCTGCCGGTGACGGTCTTTCCGGTGTTATCGGTGCCACTCGCGGCCACGATGTCGGTGTGGGTCGTGCCCGGGTTGCCGGTCACGGCGCCGTTGAAGGTGCACTCGTAAAAAGCCCCTGCGGGGATGTTCTGGGGCACCGAGCAAGTCCCCTGGCCATTCAAGTTGCCGTAGATGTTGTCCACCAGGCTGGTCAGGTTAATGACCGAGACCGGGCTGGTGTTATCGACGCGTACGGTGAAGGCCGCGATGCCACCCGGTTCAGGCAAGGTGGTGGGGTTGGCGGTCTTGGTCACTGCGATCGAAGACCCTGCGCTGACCACGGTAACGGTCGCGCTATCTTGCGCCGTAAGCGGCTCGCCGTCCTCGCCCGTACCGATCGTAGTCACGGTGTCAGTTTCGGTGTACCCGGCGACGCCGTTGACATTGGCGGTGAAGGTGCATTGGTAGAAGCCGCCCGCCGGGATAGTTTGCGGCACGGCGCAAGTGCCCTGTCCGGCCAGGTTGCCGTGGATGTTATCCACCAGGCTATTAATGGTGACGGCATCCACTATGCTGGTGTTGTCGATGCGCACCGTGAAGACCACCGCACCGCCTGGCTCGACCACCGTGATCGGGTTAGCAGTTTTGGTCAGCGTGATAACCGGCAGGACGTCGGTGTAGTTCACCACGGCGTCGTCAGTGGCTGTGTCGGTGTTGCCATCGCCGTCGGCCGC
>JAPKMS010000006.1 GCA_026645775.1 Anaerolineae bacterium | reverse complement strand
GCCGGGGCTCTCCCCCTCTCCTGACGACCGCAGTCGTCAGGAGAGGGGGCAGGGGGGTGAGGAAATTGTACACCATAGACTTCCAACCGGTTGGCCGCCGCGGGGCCTGTCCCGACGGCGGCACTCTGCTGGACGCGGCGCGCAGCCTGGGCGTGGACCTGGCGAGCGTCTGCGGCGGGAACGGCTCCTGCGGCAGTTGCCGGGTGCAGCTTGTCGCGGGCGAGCTGACGCCGGTCACGCTGAACGAGGAGGCCGAGCTCTCGACCGCGGAGCTGGCCCAGGGCTACCGGCTGGCCTGCCTGGCCGAGCCGCTGAGCGACTGCCGAGTCCACGTGCCGCCCGAATCGCTCACCGCACTCCAGCGCACCCAGGTAGAAGGGCTCGAGGTGCTGGTGGAGGCCCGGCCGTCGGTGGCGAGCTACGCAGTCAGGATGGACCCGCCGACGCTGGAGGATCTGCGCGGGGACGACCAGCGCCTTTGTGAGGCGGTCGCCGCGGCGAGCGGCGCGGAAGCCGTCTTGCCCGACCTGGAAGTGGCGCGTCAGGCCACGGCCGTGCTGCGCAAGCTGAACTGGCAAGCGCGGGCCACGGTGCGCGGCCGCGAGGTGATCCATGTCGCCGCAGCCGATGCCCCCTGGCTGGGGCTGGCGGTGGACATCGGCACCACCAAGATCGCCGCGTACATTGTGGACCTGGCGACGGGCCAGACCCTGGCTGCGCGCGGCGCAATGAACCCGCAGATCGCGTACGGCGAGGACGTCATCGCCCGGCTGATGGTCGCGGACAAGGGGCCAGACGACGCAGCGCGCATGGCCGCGCTGCTGGCCGACGGACTCAGCGGACTGGCCGCGGACGCCTGCGCCGAGATCGGCGCACAGGCATCGGACATCGTGGACGCTGTCGTTGTGGGCAACACGGCCATCCACCACCTCTTCCTGCGGCTGCCGGTTCGCCAATTGGCGGCCGCGCCCTACGTGCCGGCGGTGCGCGCGGCGGTGGACGTGAAAGCCCGTGAGATCGGCCTGCGGATCGCGCCGGGCGCGTACGTGCACCTGCTCCCGAACATCGCCGGCTACGTAGGCGCAGATCACGTGGCGATGCTTCTGGCGGTCGGTGTGGCCGACGCGGCTGATACGACCCTCGCCATCGACATCGGCACCAACACCGAGATGTGCCTGACGCACCGCGGGGGGATGACCAGCCTCTCGTGCGCGTCCGGGCCGGCGTTCGAGGGCGCGCACATCAAGTTCGGCATGCGCGCCGCGCCGGGCGCCATCGAGCGGGTGTTGATCGCCGCAGGTGGCCGGGTGGAATACAAGACAATCGGCGACGAGCCGCCGGTGGGGCTGTGCGGATCAGGGATCCTGGACGTGGTGGCGCAGTTGCGGCTGGCGAACCTCCTGGACAGCCGGGGCCGGCTCGCGGGCGCCCAGGTCCGGGAGACGAACGGGGATGCCGAATTCGTGCTGGCGGAGGAAGCAGTGTCGGGCAACGGCCGCGCGATCACGGTGACGCAGCACGATATCCGTGAGCTGCAGCTGGCGAAGGGCGCCATCCGCACCGGAGTTGATGCGCTGCTGCAAAACGCGGGGATCGGGCCGGGGGATGTGGACCGGGTGATCATCGCCGGTGCGTTCGGCACCTACATTGATATTGCAAGTGCGATCACCATCGGCCTGCTGCCGACGATCCCGCGGGAGCGCATTACCCAGGTGGGCAACGCCGCGGGCACGGGCGCGCGGCTGGCGCTGATCTCGCGTCTGCACCGGCAGAAGGCGCTGGAGATCGCAGACCGGGTCAACTATCTGGAACTGGCGCGCACGCCGAAGTTCATGCGGAACTTTGCGGGGGCGATGTACTTGTGAGCTGAGAGTTGGCAACTTCCCGCAGGAAGTTGCCAACTCTGAAGATCACGCGACGATCCGGTTCGCCCGAAACGCGCTTGTGTACTTGCGACAGAATCGATCGCGGCCCAAGACCATCTCCGCAGCGAGCATCTCGCTGTAGAGCGAATCGTCGAGCGGATCCATGATCGCCGCATCGAGCCCAGCCTGCAGCGCGAGCGTGAGGAAGGCCCGGTTCACGACCTTGCGGATGGGCAGCCCGAACGAGATGTTGCTCAGCCCGACGCTGAACCTGACCTCGGGCGCCTCGGCACGGAGCGCACGCATGGTGTCCAGCGCGACCAGCGCGCCGTCCTGTTTTGTGGAAACGGCGATGGCCAGCGGGTCAACGTAGACATCCTTATCGGCGATGCCAGCCGCGCGGGTGAGGTCGAGCAGGCGGCGCGCCACAACCATCCGCCCCTCCACGTCCTTCGGAATGCCGTTGTCATCGAGCAGCAGCGCGATCACGCCCGCGGCGTTGCCGGCCACTAGCGGCAGCACGCCCTCGATCCGGTTGCGCTCGCCGCTGATCGAGTTGATCATAGGCGGCCGCTTCACGCGCGCCAGGCCGGCCTGAATAGCCGCGGGGTTGGCGCTGTCCAGGCACAGCGGCGTCTCCGTCACTTCCTGCACCGTATCCACCAGCCAGACCAGGTCATCCGGCTCGCGCGCGGGCGCGGTGCCCGCGTTCACGTCGATGTAGGCCGCGCCTGCAGCCACCTGGCGCAGCGCCAGGTCTTGCACGAACGCGACGTCGCGCGCCGCAATCGCGGCCGCGGTCTTCTTCAAGGTGCCGTTCAGCTTTTCTGCAATAATGAGCATCCGACTCAATCTCCTCAGCTATTTCTTCGCCCAGCCGAAGAAATGCTCCAACTGGAAAGACTGCCCCGGCAGCAGCGTGATGAATTCATCGTCCGATGCGCCGTCAAGCAGCTTGCGCACCAGGGCATCGGAACCCGCGATCTCCTCGTAGCGCAGGCCGAAGCGCTCCGCCGTGCGCTGGGCATAGTCGCGATACCGGTCGATATCGTAGCTCCCCGTGTTGATCAAGGCCAACCGTTTATAGTTCGCCATCATGATCTTGAAGATGCGCTCGGCTCGCGCCGCGCCGTAACGCTGCACCGCGCGCTCATGCTCGCTGAACGGGGTCTCACCGACCTCGATCCACCCCTTGGTCAGGTAATAGCTCCCTGGCTCCGCGCCCGCCTGCTCGTTGTAGGCTGAGCGCGAGCCCAGGAAGATGGCGATGCAGTCGTCGACCCGCGGCAGCACCAGCGTGCAGCCCCGCGCCTCGACGCCGACCAGCGCCTGCGAGCAGAGGCCGTAGCCCAGCAGGATGGTCAGCTCTTCGCCGGGGTGCGCCGCGACGACTTCGTCAATGTTCTCTTGCAACGTGGTGTGCAGTTTGGCGGGATACGCGTGCAGCCCGAATTCGAGCGTGCGATACGCCATGTCCGGCGGCATGAGCGGCAGCATCTCTTCGATCACGGTGGCGCAGGCGATTACAACGGTTCGATTTGGCATAGTGTCCCTTGAGAAAACCTGTCAGGTCTAATGAACCAAGCCTATCCGACCTTGCCGTACTCGCGTGCGGCAGCGACGAACGCTTCCATATTCTCCGGCTTGGTGTTGATCGGTGCATCGCAGCCGGGACAGAGGATCAGCCCGCGGCCTTCGAACAGCGCCACCTGATCTTTTACGTAGGCATACACATCGTCGGGCGTGCCTGCGGCGAGCAGCGACGCGGGGATGTCACCCATCATCGCCATCCGGTCGCCGACCAGTTCCTTGAACTTGCGCAGGTCGGTCATGCCGTCCGGGTTCAGGATGCATTTCTTGGCCGGCAGCTCCTGCAGGCGCACCAGATCGCGCGTCCAGTCCTGATCCCAGTGCAGCACGGGGGTAATGCCCACCGAGACCAGCGCCTCGACCTGCTCCACGATATACGGCCACACGAACTTGTTCCAGAGCCGCGGCGCCACGAGCGCGCTGGCTGACCGCCAACCGCCGACCCAGATGCCGCGAATCCCGCCGAACGGTGGCGCGGCCTTGATCGCCGCGATCTGCTCGGCCTGGATCACATCCATCGCGGCTTTGACCTTGTCCGGTATGCGGTACAGGTCAAGGAAGAACTTCTGCATGGAGCGGCCGCCGCACAGGTACTCGAACGGTATGTTGACATTAGCCGGCGCGTCGCACACGATCACGTAACCGGCTTCGCGATAGGCCTGTTGGATGCGCGGCGTATTCTGCATCACCCACCCCATGGACATGCCGAACTCCTGCGGGTCAATGACGCGGGGGAGGTAGCTGCCGAAGAAGGCGCTCCAGCCCATATTCACGATCGCATCGTAATCGTCGGTGGTCATGACCTCGGCCTCGCGCACCTGCCAGAGGCTATCGGCGGGCAAATCGCGGCCTGGAACGCCCAGTCGGGCCATCCAGAGGGACGTCAATAGGGGCGTGATGCGACCACCCCCTGCGAGGTTAACGCCGTCAACGTCCAACCGCTTCACCGTCGCCAGATTGACCTGAAATGATGACTCAGGATTCTCGCAGAACTCAGCCATGGTCATGCCATGCCAGCGAGGTGCGAAGGCCGAGCCCATGTAGACCACGGGCACCTGATCCACCAGCTCGAGGTTGATCGCCTTTTTGATCCGGTCGTAACGCTGCTGGTACAGGGCTTCGTTGCTCATCATGTTCCTCCTACGCCGCCAGCCACTGGCCGGCCAGCGCAACCGCCGCCTGCGCATCCACGCCCAGCGCATCCGCGCCCACGTACTCGCGCACCTGCTCGCTCACCGGCCCGCCGCCGATCATCACCTTCACGCGGCCGCGCAGCCCGGCTGCCTGCAGCGCCGCCACCGTCTCCTTCATCGGGTCGAACGAGATCGTCAGCAGCCCCGACATGCCCAGGACCGGTGCGCCGGTCTCCTTGACAGCCTCGATGAACTTTGCCGGCGGCACGTCCACGCCCAGGTCCGTCACCTCGTAGTTCGCGCCGCGCAGCATCGTCACCACGATGTCCTTGCCGATGTCGTGGATGTCGCCTTTGACCGTGCCCATCACGACCTTGCCCTTCGTCGGACCACTGCTCCCGCCCTGCGCAGCCAGGTCGGCCGCGGCGGTCTTGAAGATTTCGCCGGCCATGATCAGGTCGGAGAGGTAGTACTCGCCGGTCTCAAAGCGTTGACCGATCAGGGTCATGCCCTCACGACACTCATTGAGCAGCGCGGACGGGTCGACGCCGCCCGCGAGCCCTGCCTTCACCAACGCCTGGACCTTCTCCTCGTCCAGGTCTGCCATCGCCATCGCCAGTTCGTTTGCCATTGTGCTCCTCCTTTGAGTCTACGAGATGGTGTGGTTGACCTCAAATACCTGCGTGCTTGCCGTGAAACGGGCAGCGGTCGCCCATCGTGCAGTAGTCGCAGTGCGTGGTCCCGGGCACGCCCATGGGCTGGCTGCCGATGCCGGCCATGAGCGAGAGCGATTTGATCGGCTTCATCAGCAGCGACTCGGTCAGCGAGACGCCGATTTGTGTCGCGTCTAACAGGTCGAAGATCACCGCCTGATCCCGGACCGACCACTCCGATTCCCCGGGCGACAGATAAGTGCTGATGTGCAGGCCCCGGCTCGTCGCGTCCGTCTTCAGCCAGTCGTAAAATCGCTGGCTCAGTTGGCCGACGGCCAGGGTGCCCAGTTGATCCAGCAGCATGCTGCGAACGACCTCGCCGGCCTCCTTGTGCTCGTGGATCCGGTCGCTGACAGCGGCTCCCACCGTGCACACCCCGATCGCCAGGTGGGATGCGCCGCCCATGACGGTCGTCACCGGCCCGTTGCCGATGCGCTGGCCTCCGGCAAGGATAACCGCCTCGTGGCGCATCTCTTGCACCGGGAACGATTCCCAGATGACGGCCGGCTCAGCCAGCTCGGCGATCTCGCGGAAGGTCGCGTCGAAGACCTCCGGCATTCCCGGCCGGCGCAGGATGCGCACGAACGTATGGCCGTACTCCTGCATAAACTGCGCCTGGTCAAACGTCAAACGCCAATCACGTAGGATGGGCATGGGGACTCCTTGTTTCTGTGGGCTGGAGCGTGACCGTCAGGCCTTGACCTTGGGCCAGCGCGGCCGCGGTCTTCCAGGTGATGTCGTGCAGCATGGCGGCGGGCAGGCCGTACACGAGGACGTTGAGCGTCAGCGAGAGGGTCGCGAGATCATCGGGCGCGCGGCCTTCCGCGGTGGGTGCGTGCGTTGCGCTGACCGCGCTGACGCGCAGGTAGCCGCCGCCATCGAACAGGGCCAGCGCCTTGATGTGGCCGATCACGCAGGGGCCGGCTGCCTCGCACGCCCGGGCCACCGCCGCCAGGGTATCGACAAACAGCGCCTGCCACTCGGCGCCGGGCAGGGGCGCGGGCGCCGTCCAGCGCGCCTGCGTCGCGTAAGGCTCCAGGGTCGGCGCGGTCACGGCAGCAGCTCCGCGGCCAACGCGGCGTCAAGCCCACTCGCCAGCGCGACGGTGAAGAGCGGCGCGGCCGGGTTGATCTCCCGTGCGGCGGCCTCGGCTGCGGCGACCTCTTCGGATGATGCGAGATCGGTTTTGCTCACGAGCAACACATCTGCCTGGCGGATGCCCGCTGTGATGAGGGGCTCCAGCACCTCCAGCAGCATCGGCAGCCGCAGCGGGTCCAGCACCGTGATCCACCGGATGCCATCGAGGGGCCGGCCGCGATAGTAGGGCAGGGCGTTCAACAGATTTCGGGGGTCGGCCGCGCCGCTTGGCTCAACGATCACCAGGTCGGGCGCATAATCCGCATCGAGCTTCTGCAGGGTGGTCACAAGGTCGGCGGTGAGGGTGCAGCAGATGCAGCCGTTGAAGAGCTCCCACACGTCGAGGTTGAGCTGGCGCATGAGCTGGTTGTCGATGCCGATCTCGCCGATCTCGTTGACGATGATCGCCGCGCGCCGGCCGCTTTCGTGCGCCGCGCGCGCCAGGGATAAGATCAGGGTGGTCTTGCCCGAACCGAGAAACCCTGTCACCAACAGAAGATGCATGGGCTGCTCCGTTGCATGTTGGGGAGCTGGCCGACGGAAGCCGGCCGATGAATACCGTTCGATTATATACTTATATATATAAGTCTGTCAAACGCCACGCGCGAGCGTTTTGACGATTCGCGCTCTGCATTGTAAACTTATCTATAGAAGTGATGGACGCAGCCCCATGAACGACACACCGAACGGTACGAGCACCCTCAACATCAACCGAGACTCCGACGAGCCGGCCTACGCGCAGGTCGTGCGCATCCTGAGCCAGGAGATCGCGGAGGGGGCTTACCGCGCCGGTGCGCAGTTGCCTTCGGAATCGCAGTTGCGCGCGCGGTTCAGCGTGAGCGGCATGACGGTGCGCCGGGCGATCAACATCCTGGTGGACCGGGGCATCATCAGTGCCAGCCAGGGCAAGGGCACCTTCGTGCGTGGGCTCGATATGCGCGAGGCCGCGTTCCGGTTGCGCGAACGCCACGACAGCCCGCTGCTGGGACCCAGCGTCCAGGTGCGCCTGCTCCAGGCCGCGATCCTCACCGCGGACGAGCGCATCGCGCGCAAGCTCGACATCAGCCGGGGCAAACGCGTGGTTTACTTACGCCGCCTCATCTCCCAACCGGACGGCCCGGTGATGTATCACCGGGAGTACATGGTCTACGATCCGCGCCGGCCCACCGTCGAGGCGGAACTGCAGATCACATCGTTGGAGGGCCTGTTCCGGGGTCAGGGCGGCCAGGGGCTGCGCCGGGGCGACCTCGGCCTGGAGGCGGTGGCACTGAGCGAGGAAGAGGCGGATGCGCTGCAAATGCCGGTCGGCTCGCCGGCCCTCTGCCTGGAGCACATTTTTTACGATTTCGAGAACCACCCGGTCGCCTGGGGGTGGTTCATCTGCCGTGCGGACCATTTCAGGCTGCTGGGCCGCATCGGCCCGGAGACGTCTTTGGGCGCGGAGTCGTGACCATGCAAGATGCACTCACAGCGGCCCTGCGAGGGGGCATTGCCGACCTGGACGAAGAGGGTGTCCTGGCCACGGTGCGGGCAGGCATCAGCGCCGGGGGCGATCCGGCGGCGGTCATTGCCGCCTGCGAAGAGGGCATGCGGCTGGTCGGTGAGCAATACCAGGGCGGCGACTACTACCTGTCGGGGCTCATCATGGCGGGTGAGATCTTTCGCGAGGTGCTCGAGATCGTGCAGCCGGCCCTGGAGGCAACCCTGGCGGGGAACGCCAGCGGACGCGTGCTGCTGGGCACCGTCAAAGGCGATATTCACGATATCGGCAAGGCCATCGTGCAGATCGCGCTGCGGGCCAACGGCTTTGCCGTCGAAGATCTTGGTGTCGATGTGCCGCCGGAGGTTTTTGTTGCCAAGGCGCTCGTCTGGCGTCCAGACATCATCGGACTGTCCGGGCTGCTGACCACCGCCTATGAGCCCATGCGGGAGACGATCCGGCTGCTGAGGGCGCAGCCGGATCTTGCGGCAGCGTCGATCCCCATCATCGTCGGCGGCGGCACGCTCAACGAGCAGGTGCGCGCGTTTGTCGGTGCGGACTATTGGTGCAACGACGCCCTGGAAGGAGTCCGGCTTTGTCAGCACATCATCGGGAACCTGCGGAGTTGACGTCTCCGACCTCGCCCCGCCGCCCCGCCGGCATGCGGGCTTTCATCATCGTCTGGCTGGGCCAGATCGTTTCCGTCCTGGCCAGCAGCATGAGCCAGTTCGGCCTCAGCATCTGGATGTACCAGCAGACGGGCAGCGCCACCGCGATGGGGCTGATGCAGGTCGCCTTCATCACCCCGTTCCTGATCTTGTCGCCCATCGCTGGCGTGATGGTGGACCGTTACAACCGCAAGCTGATGATGATGGTCAGCGACCTCGCGGCCATCATCGCCACCGGCGGCATCTTCATCCTCTTCGCCCTGGGCCGGCTGGAGTTCTGGCATCTCTACATCTCCGCGGCGCTGAACGGCATCGGCAACACCTTCCAGTGGCCGGCTTATTCGGCAGCCATCACCACCATGGTGCCCAAGGCGCAGTACGGCCGGGCCAACGGCCTGATGTCGCTGATGGAGGCGGGGCCGGGCGTGCTGGCGCCGCTGCTGGCCGGCGCGCTGCTGCCGCTCATCAAGTTGACCGGCATCCTGACGCTCGACGTGCTGACCTTCTTCTTCGCCATTGGGGCGCTGCTGATTGTCCATGTGCCGCAGCCGGCGCGCACCGCAGAGGGAGAGGCGGGCCGCGGTAACCTGCTGCACGAGGCGGCCTACGGCTTCCGCTACATCTTCGCGCGTCCCAGCCTGCTGGGCCTGCAGATGATCTTCTTCTTCGGCAATCTCTTCTTCGGCATTGCCTTCACGGTGCTTGCGCCGATGGTGTTAGCCCGCACCGGCAGCAACACCGTGGTTTTCGGTATGGTGGAGTCGGCGGCGGCGATCGGCGGCGTGGTGGGCGGGGTCGTGATGAGCGCCTGGGGTGGGTTCCGGCGTCGCGTCAACGGCGTGCTGCTGGGCTGGCTGATCAGCGCCGCAGGGTTGATGCTGGTCGGCAGCGGCCAGGGGCTCCCCCTCTGGCTGCCGGCCGCGTTTCTCACCTCGCTGGTCAGCCCGTTGGTCAACACCTCGAACCAGGCCATCTGGCAGGCCAAGGTGGCGCCCGATGTGCAGGGCCGCGTCTTCTCGGCGCGGCGGCTGATCGCCTGGTTCACCAACCCCATCTCGCCCATCATCGGGGGGACGATGGCCGACTTCGTGCTGGAGCCGGCCATGCGCGGCGGGACCGGCCTGGCGACCTTCTTCGGTCCGCTGGTCGGGACCGGGCCTGGCGCGGGCATGGGGCTGCTGATGGTCTTCTGCGGCGCGCTTTGCGCGCTGGTGCCCGTGATCGGCTACTTCATCCCCGCCATCCGCAACGCGGAGACGCTCCTGCCCGACCACGATCAGGCGCCGGCGGCGGCCTGAAAATACCGTGGTCAGCCGCGTGACTCACGCGGCTGACCACGGCCTGGACGTTCTTCTACCCTGACCCCCGGGTCCCTCGTCTACGGGTTTCCCCCGATCTGGAGATTGATATAGCCCAACGGCGCGCGCGTGATCTGCTCGACCGGCATCACATCGACCAGCTCGTAGCTGCGCGAGCCCAGCCCCAGCTTCTCGCCGTACTCGACGACCTTGTAGGGGTCCTTAAGCGGGCCGTGCAGGTGCTGGAAGGGATGTCCCCCGGTGTACCAGGGCTCCATCGAGAGCGGGACGTTCTCTTCGATCAGCTTGCTCTTGGCGATCATGTCGAGCGTGGCCTGCTCGATCGCCACGATGTCATCGGAGCCGAAGATGCCCACGTCCGGCAGGATCGGCAGGCCCGTGAAGCCGAAGCAATCACAGACGGGCGTCATGTGCGTGCCGAGGCTGATGAAGGTCGTCTTGCCCGGTGCAAAGGTGGACAGGCTGAGGCTGACCGAGATAGCGCAGGCCTCCTGGAAGGCGTGGAAGTTGACCGGATCGATTTTCAAGGCGCCTGGGGGGGCCACTTTCAGGCAGCGTCCGCACTGGTTACAGTTTTCGAAGTGCAGGTGCAGGTTCTCCGGGTTTTGTTTATCCTGAACGACCGCGCCATGCGGGCAGACGTCGATGATCGCCTGACGGATTTGGGGGTCCGGGCACAACTCGGGGAACCAGTACGGATCGAAGTGACAGGTGTCGTGCATCGCGCTGCGGGTCGGCTGCATCATGCAGCCCAGAGCCAGGTTCTTGAAGGCGCCGCCGTAGCCGCACGAGGGATGGCCTTTGAGGTGCGAGAAGTCGATCAGGAACGAGGTGTCCTGGATGCCGCCGCCCACCATCCAATCCGTGATGTTCTTGAACGGGTGCGTGTGGCGATAGTAGTAATGCTCGTCCAGGCCGCCCGTGGGGAAGATCGGGCAGCCCAGGGTCTCGGCGGTGTAGCCGCGCTCGGCCGCATCACCGGTCGACCAGTTCAGATCGACGATGAAGGGCCGGCCGCCGCCGTCTTTGACGGCCTTCACCACCCGCCGCACGAACACGGGGTGCAAGGTCGAGTAGCCGACGTTGCCGCCCAGGTGCATCTTGATGGCGACATTCTCGCCCTTCACCCGGTCTCGGATCGCCAGCTTGTCGATGATCAAGTCCAGTTTGATCGGCAGCGTCTCGTTGGCTTCCAGCCGGGCCTGGCGCGGTGATGCGTAGTACACGATGCTTGGCATGATCTCGCTCCTGTAGGATAAGATACCTGCTGCGGGCCGGCGCCATCGTCAGCCCGCTTATGTGTGTCCGATTGTGCCAAGTATCTCGCGGCAGGCCGCGTTTGTCAAACCTCAGTCTGCCCGCCTACTTCCCGACTGTATACCCCAGTTTTGCCACCGCCGCGAAGATCTGCGCCTCGGTGAGCTGCGCCTCGTCGAACTCCACGGTCATCTGCCCCTTCCGGTAGCTGGCGGAGACGCTTACCATGCCCGGCAGCGAGTCCTCCAGGCCTTCGATCCGCATGACGCAGTTGGTGCAGTGCATGTCGTTGACGGTGTAGGTCTTTTTGACCATGATCCGGCCTCCCTTACTGAAACACGATCTGCCCGGTGTACATGCCCATCGAACAGGCGAAGCGCAGCACAGAGCCGGACTTTTGCGGCGGGATGTCCACCGTCACGCGGCCGGTGTTGGGGAGCAGTTGATAAAACTTGAGCCCCGGAATGACGAAGTCGCGCGCACATGAGGTGGTTTTGTTCGTCACCAGGTCGAGGGCCACCTCCCGGTTGGCCGGCGCATAGAGCACCTCGGGGATGTAGCCGGCGTTAGCCACGCGCAATTCGATGGCCGCGGCCGCATCGGTCACGGCGTCAGCCGATGCCGGGGTCGCGTGGAGGGTCGTCACCGGCGCGGCCGGTGCGGCCACGGCCGCGGGCCGCAGGCTGCGCAGCGCGTTGGCGACCGAGAGCGGCGAGCCCAACAGATTCAGCCCGCTCTCGACCGTGACCAGCCCCAGGATCAGCACGGCGATCGCCACAAAGCGCAGAAAGTAGGACTCCAGCCGCGCACCGAGCTGTGTGGCAAGATACGCCACCAGGAAGAAGACCGGGCTGGTGCCAAGCACGAACGCGAACATGAGCGCTGCGCCGGTCGTTGGGCTGCCTGTGCCCAGCGCGGCGGCCATCATCGCCTGCGTCACGCCGCAGGGGATCAGCACTGTCAGCGCGCCCAGGAAGAGCGGGGTGAAGAGCTGGGTCCCCTGCTTTGCCGTGCGGCGGATATAGCGCGTGATGAAGCGCGGCGGCTCGATGACAAAGTAGCGAAAGATCGGGTGGACGTTGAGCATGCGCAGGCCGTTGCCCACCATGAACACCCCGATGGCGAGCAGCAGGATCGCGCGCGTCACCGGCGACAGGGTGAGAAACGAGCCGAGCAGGCCGAGCAGCGCGCCCAATACCGTGTAGGCGACGAGTTTGGCGAGCAGGAACAGGGTAATCGGTAATGCCGTGTTGGGGCGTCCATGCGTGCCAGGCACACCTCTCGCTGGTCGCGGAGTGCCTGACGCGTTGCGCACGTCCTGCTCGATCTGCTGAGCCAGTGAGCCGGCCAACAGGCCGCCCTGCACCGCCAGGCAGCTCAGCCCGCCCGTCGTCAGCCCGGTGATAAAGGCGAGAATCAGTGGTTCCATCGTTAACGCTTGCCCCCATCCCACACCACGAACGGCATATTGACGACCACGCCCGGCTGGGTGATGGTCACTTCGCCGGCTTGCTCGGCAGCGATGACCTCGGCAGCCGACTTCAGCTCACGTGCCTTGGTCGGATCGGCCCACGTCACCACGTTGATGCTGCGCAGCGGCGTGTAGCCGGCCGTCCCCGGCGGGTTCGGGAAGACGTCGGCCTGGAAGCCGAGCGGCCCTTTTCCGGCCAACCCGTTCTCGAACACGTAAACCGGCGCCAGGCTCTCGGCGGGCGCTTTTGCCAGCGACGGCACAAGGAGCACCGGCGACTTCATCATGGCCGTCAGCTTCTCGGCGATGTCGGGGTCAGAGGCCTCGGTGTGCACGAAGTAGATCTCTACCCCCTCGGCCCACGCCTTGCCAGCCGGCAGCGCCGCAGTTGGAATCTGCCCACCCTGCGCCGCGCACGCCGACAGGATGGTGACGGCGGCCAGGGCCGCGATGAGGATGCGAATACGATGATGCTTCATGTTGTTCCTTTTTCAATGCTCTGATGACGGGACGCGGATGACGCAGACAACGCGGACATAAGTCTGTCCGGAATCGAGGCTTCAGCCGGTTGGGTGATCTACGAGAGAAACCGGCTAAAGCCTCAAGCCCAGGAGGCGATGCGATAAGTCATCTGGAACGCACTGCTCTGCCGTGTCCCCATGTCCCCGCGTCCCCGTGTCTACTTGTTTCCTTGTCTACCCACACACCCACCTACCCAACCTTCCTCCCGCGCAACCGCAAGCTGTTGCTGACCACGAACACGCTGCTGAACGCCATGGCGCCGGCGGCCAACATCGGGTTCAAGTAGCCCAGCGCGGCGGCCGGGATCAGGATGACGTTGTAGAAGAAGGCCCAGAACAGATTCTGCTTGATCGTGCGCAGCGTGCTCCGCGAGAGCGAGATGGCGCGCGCCACCCCGCGCAGGTCGCCGCTGATCAGCGTCACCGGCGCGGCGGCCATTGCCACGTCCGTGCCGGTGCCGATCGCCAGCCCCACGTCCGCCTGCGCCAGCGCCGGCGCGTCGTTCACCCCGTCCCCGACCATTGCGACAACCGCAGACCGCTGACTCCTGACTCCTGACTCCTGACCCCTGACCCCTGATTCCTGCAACGCCTTCACATGCGCCGCCTTCTCCCCCGGCAGCACCTCGGCCAGGACGTCGTCCACGCCCACCTGCGCGGCGATGGCTTCGGCGGTGCGCCGATTGTCGCCGGTGAGCATGACGACCCGCAGGCCCATCTTGCGCAGTTCGGCGATGGCCTCGGCTGAGCCGTCTTTGACAGTGTCGGCCACGGCGATAACGCCGCGCACCGCACCGTCTACCGATACGAGCATGGCGGTTTTAGCTTCGCCTTGCAGGCGATCCACCACGGCCTCCAACCCGTTCAGCGGGTAGCCGCGCGCTGCCATCATGCGCAGATTGCCTACCGCCACCTGGCGGCCGTCCACCTCGGCTGCGACGCCGTGCCCGGCCTCGGCCTCGAACCCACCCGGCTCGACCAGGGCCAGACCGCGAGCGGTCGCTTCGGCCCAAATTGCCTCGCCGAGGGGGTGCTCGCTGCCCCGTTCCACCGAGGCCGCGGCGCGCAGCAGCTCCTCCTGCGTGATCTGCCCGTCGGTCACGATATCGGTCACGGCGGGCTGGCCCTTGGTGATCGTCCCCGTCTTGTCGAGCACGACGACATTCACCTTGCCGGCGCGCTCCAGCGCCTCAGAGCTTCGGAAGAGGATGCCCAACTCGGCGCCGCGGCCTGTGCCCACCATCACCGCGGTCGGCGTCGCCAGGCCCATCGCGCACGGGCAGGCGATCACCAGCACCGCCACCATGTTCACCAGGGCGCGCGTAAACACGCTGATGTCAGCGTTGATCGGCAGCGGCGGGCCGAAGAAGTACCAGCCGGCGAAGGTCAGAGCGGCCAGCGCAATCACCGCGGGCACGAAGACGCCGGAAACCTGATCGGCCAGCTTTTGGATCGGGGCCTTGCTGGCCTGGGCTTCCTCGACCAGCCGGACGATCTGCGCCAGCGCGGTCTCGCGGCCGACCTTGGTGGCTTCGAACTTGAGCAGCCCCAGCTTGTTCAGCGTCGCGCCGATGACCGGATCGCCCGGCTTCTTCTCCACCGGCAGCGACTCGCCGGTGAGCATGGATTCGTCCACCGCCGAGCGCCCTTCGACGACCACGCCATCGACCGCGATCTTTTCGCCGGGCCGCACCAGCACCACGTCGCCCACCCGCACGTCGTCCACCGGGACTTCCAGCTCGACCCCGGCGCGCACCACCCGCGCCGTCTTGGCGCGCAGCCCCATCAGCTTTTTGATCGCTTCGCTGGTGCGGCCCTTGGCGCGCGCCTCCAGGAACTTGCCCAGTTTGATCAGCGTGATGATCACGGCGGCGGTTTCGAAGTAGACGTGCCCCGGCAGCCAGCCGAAGGTGATCGGCAGGCTGTAGAAGAAGGCCGCCGAGGAACCCATGGCGATCAGCACGTCCATGTTGGCCGAGCGGTTGCGCAGCGCCTTGGCCGCGCCGACATAATACTGCCAGCCCACGTAGAACTGCACCGGCAGCGCCAGCGCCAGCAGCAGCCAGTTGAACCACGGCTGCGCATCACGCATGCCGGCCATCGCCTGCACCGGCGCATAGAAGACAGCCGGCAGCAGGCCGAAGTCGCGCCCCATGGAGAGCAGGAAGAGCGGGACCGTGAAGGCCAGGCCGGTCAGGAGCAGGCGGCGCTGCGTGTCAATCTCGTGCTGTCGGGCGGCCGCTTCGGCGTCCTCGGCATCCCCACCCAACTCAAGCGCCTCGAAGCCCGCCGCAGCCACCGCCCGGCGGATCTCCGCCTGGCTGACGACCGTCGGCACGTACTTCACGCGGGCCTTCTTGGTCGCATAGATCACCTGGGCATCGAGCACGCCCGCCATCTTGCGTAGGGCGTTTTCGAGCCGCCGCGCATCGCTGTCATCGGCCAGGCGCTTGATCACCAGGTCGGCCTCGCCGGTGGCGACGCCGTAGCCGATGTACTCGACGCGGGCCACCAGTTCGGCCAGCCCCAGCTTGAGCGGGTCGAACTCCACGCTGGCGCGCTCGGACGACAGGTTGACCACGGCGGTTTGCACGCCGTCGAGCTTCTTGAGGTTGCGTTCCACGGCCGCGACGCAGTTGGCGCACGTCATGCCGGTGATGGGCAATGTAAGCTGTTGCGTTTCTGACATAAGCCGCCTTGTTGTGTTTGTTGCCATCACGTGCCTGGCAATACGTGATTATAGCCAGTGTGCCTCTGCAAAGCCAGCGCCAAATGACGTGTCGGCACCGCGCCATTTGGCGCAGTGCCGACACGTCATTTGGCGATTTCGCGATCCGGAATAGAGGCTTCAGCCGGTTTTTGGGGGCCACGAGCGCAACCGGCTAAAGCCTCGAGTTCAGAAGACTATCTGAACACCCATATCATCGGGTATGTTATAATGCCCTCGTGTCCCGCGCAACACGTATTACGCAATACGCAATACATCCGTTGGAGCCACCCATGCCCCACCCGATCCGCGTCCTCCTCGCCGACGACCATGCGGTCGTCCGCAAGGGCATTCGCGAGTTCCTGGAAGAAGACCCGGAGATCACGGTGGTCGCTGAGGCG
>JAPKMS010000410.1 GCA_026645775.1 Anaerolineae bacterium | reverse complement strand
CGCAACCTGGTCAAGGAACTGCTCGACGCCAACGACGTGCCCACGCCGCCCTTCCAGTTTGTCACCCGGCGCGGGACGCGGATTCGCGAGGACCTGGACCTGCCCCTGATCGTGAAGCTCAACGAGGGCGGCGGCAGCGTCGGCATCGACAATGCGGCCGTGAAGGAGACCTACGAGGAGGCGCAAGCGCAGGCCGACGTCCTGATCGGCACCTACAAGATGCCGGTGGTCGTCGAGCAGTTCATTGAAGGCCCCGAGATCACGGTGGTGGCGTTCGACGACGGCGAGCAGGTGCACGTCTTCTGCGCCCAGAAGGTCTTCAAGGACAGCGACACCCGCAAATATCTCTTTACCAGCTTCGAGAGCTACAGCGACCCGGACTGTTACCACTATATCGCGGCCGAGCCGGCCGTCGCTGAGGCCGTCACTTGGTACACGCGCCGTGCCTTCGAGGTGCTGCGCTGCCGGGATTACGCCAAGTTTGATGTGCGGATCGACGCGGCGACAAACACGCCCTACTTCACCGATGCCAACCCCAACACTGCCTTTGGCCCCGACCTGGGTCTGCCGATGACCGAAGTGATGCAATTGCACGGGGTCAAGTTCTCCAAAGTCCTTGCCAGCCTGATGACCAAACATGCTTACCGAATCTATCCCCCCGAGCCGCGGGTGTAAGCCGCTTCCGCTGCCGCGCATCTGCCAGATCTCCGAGTATCACTGCGGGCCCGCGGTGCTGCAGATGCTGCTTGGCCAGCACGGTGTGGCCGCGAACCAGGAACACCTGACCGAATTAGCCGATGTTGCGGCGACGATCGCAACGCACGGCGCCCGCGTGGACCAGCTTGCCCGCGCGGTGGCGTGGCTGCGCGCGGGTGTGAGCCTGTGGTACAAGACCCACGCGACCGTCGATGATCTGGGCGCCGTGGTGTGCGGGCAGCGCTGCCCGGCGGGTGTGGAGTGGCAGGGCTTTTTTGAGGACAGCGAGGCAGACGAAGACTGGGTTGAGGGCGACTACGGCCACTACAGCATCGTGACGCGCATCGATCGGCGCCGTGGGCTGATCACACTCCGCGATCCGTACCCCGATTTCTGGCGTGCGGACCGCGTCTTTCGGCTGGATTGGTTCATCAGCCGCTGGTGGGATGTCAACCTGGCGCCTGCACCCGGGTCGGGCCGGTTGCGCCCGGTCGAAGATCGCCGCATGCTGTTCATCGTCACCGGGGAACACGCACATTTCCCGGCGGCGCTGGGGATGACGCGGGGATAAAAACGCAAAGAGGAGTCGTATGACCGATCAACCCATCCACGCACTGCCTTTGAAAGAGGCGCTGGAAGGCCTGGACGTCCAATTGGAAACCGGCCTCACGAACCAGGAGGTCCTGGCCCGGCGGGAGCGCTACGGCCTCAACGAGCTGCAGGAGAAGCCGCGGCCCGGTTTTCTGAAGCTGCTGTTCGATCAGCTCAACAATTTTTTGATCATTATCTTGATCGTGGCGGCTGGGGTGTCGCTCCTGCTGGGCGAGACAGCCGACGCACTGGCGATCCTGGCGATCGTGGTGCTGAACTCCATCCTCGGTGTTGTTCAGGAGTCGAAGGCTGAGCAGGCGCTGGCCGCGCTCAAGAAGATGGCTTCCCCGAACGCCCAGGTGCTGCGCGAGGGCCAGCAGGTCACCCTCCCGGCCCGCGAGCTGGTGCCCGGCGACATCGTGCTGCTGGAGGCCGGGAACTACGTGCCGGCCGATCTGCGGCTGGTGGAGAGCGTCAATCTGAAGATCGAGGAGGCTTCGCTCACCGGCGAGTCGGTGCCCGTCAACAAGGACGCCCGCATGGTGCTCGATCCCGATATCCCCCTCGGCGACCGCAAGAATTCGGCGTTCATGGCGACCGTAGTGACCTACGGCCGCGGCAAGGGGATGGTCACCGGCATCGGCATGAACACCCAGATCGGCCTGATCGCTGAAATGCTGCAATCCTATGAAGACGAAGCCACCCCGTTGCAAGAGAAGCTCGAACAGCTCGGCAAAACCTTGGGCATTGTCTCACTCGCCATCTGCGGCTTCATCTTCTTGTACGGCGTGATCCGGGACACGAGCCCGGGTGTGATCTTCCGGGAGGGCTTCGGCAGCTATTTCACCGCGCATGGCGAGGATCTCGTCGGGTTGTTCATGACTGCCGTGAGCCTGGCCATCGCGGCCGTGCCCGAGGGTCTGCCCGCGGTGGTTACGATCTGTCTGGCGCTCGGCATGCAGCGCATGGTCACCCGTCACGCGCTGATCCGCAAGCTGCCGGCGGTCGAGACCCTGGGCTGCGCGACGGTGATCTGCTCCGACAAGACCGGCACGCTGACGCAGAACGAGATGACGGTTGTGGCCGGCTGGGCGGGCGGGCATGCGTTCCAAGTGACCGGCGAGGGTTATAACCCTGAAGGCCAGTTCTACCGGGGCGCGACGCCCTTTGCACCGGTCAATGACCCGGCGACCGCGCTGCTCCTGCAGGGCGCGGTGCTGTGCAACGATGCCAAGCTGGAGCTAAGCGGCGAGGAGGCCGGCGCACGCACCTGGCGCATGGTGGGCGATCCCACCGAGGGCGCCCTGGTGGTGGCGGCCGCTAAGGCCGGCCTCTGGCGCGCTGACGTCGAGGCTAGCCTGCCGCGCGTGGCCGAGATCCCCTTCGACTCCGACCGCAAGCGGATGACGACGATTCACGAGGTAGACAAGGATACAAGGAAACAAGGATCAGAGGGGAGCGGATCCTTGTCTACGCCTTTCCTCGCATTCGTCAAAGGCGCGCCCGACATCGTGCTGGAGTACTGCGACGACATCCTGCTGGATGGGCGGGCCGTCCCCCTCACGGCGGCGCTGCGCGACGAGATCCTGGCGGCCAACACCGGCATGGCGCGGCAGGCGCTGCGCGTGCTGGGGCTGGCGTGCCGCCCGCTGGACGCGGCGCCCGCTGAGCCGACCCCCGACACCGTGGAGCGCAACCTGATCTTCCTCGGTCTGACGGGCATGATCGATCCGGCCCGGCCCGAGGTGAAGGTCGCTGTCGGCATCGCCAAAGCCGCAGGGCTAAAGAGCATCATGATCACGGGCGACTACCGCGACACGGCCCAGGCGATCGCGGGCCAGATCGGCATGCTCACCGAGGGCGGCCTGGTGCTCACCGGCGCTGAGATCGACGCGCTGAGCGACGAGGCGCTGAACGCCACGGTGGATCACCTGGATGTCTGCGCCCGCGTGTCACCGCAGCACAAGATGCGCATCGTGGAGGCCCTCAAGGCCCGCGGCCACGTGGTCGCGATGACCGGCGACGGCGTGAACGATGCGCCGGCGCTGAAACGCGCCAACATCGGCGTGGCGATGGGCATCACCGGCACCGATGTGACCAAGCAAACCGCCGACATGGTGCTGACCGACGACAACTTCGCCAGCATCGTCTCGGCCATCGAAGAAGGCCGGATCATCTACTCCAATATCCGCAAGTTCGTGTTCTACCTGATCTCGTGCAACATCGGCGAGATCCTGATCATCTTCCTGGCGATGTTGGTCGGCCTGCCGATCCCGCTGCGGCCCATTCAGCTTTTATGGTTGAACCTGGTGACCGACGGTGCACCCGCGCTGGCGTTGGGCCTGGAGGTGGGCGATCCCGATATCATGCAGCGGCCGCCGCGCCCCACCAGGGAGCCGGTGATCAACCGGGAGATGCTGCTGGGGGTCGCCGTGCAGGCGATTGTCATGACGGCAGCCGTGCTGGCGGCCTACCTCATCGCGGGCGCCCGGCCGGGCGCCGACGCAAATAATCCCATGCTGGCCAAGTGGCAGACGGTGGCGTTCGCGACCCTGATCCTGTCCGAGCTGCTGCGGGCATACACGGCCCGTTCCGAGCGTTATTCGCTGCTCAAGATCGGTGTGTTCGGCAATAAGTGGATGCAGGTCGCGGTGGGCGCCTCGCTGATCCTGCTGCTGCTGGTGATCTACGTGCCGTTTCTGCAGGGTGTCTTCGGTACGGTCGCCTTGAGCCTCGGCGACTGGCTGATGATGCTGCCCTTCATCTTGTTGGCCTCGGTCGCGGCCGAGCTCACCAAGGCATACCTGCGGGCGCGTGCGAAACCCATAGAGTCAGTTTGAAAAGTGAACTGGACTAGTTCTTGACTTTTGCCTCATGCTTTATTAGAATTAGTTGCATCCGAATCGAATTAGTTGTTTGGAGGAAAGTATGGAAACGGATGCACGAACCGAGGAGCTGCTGGAAATTTTCAAGGCCTTAGCGGATGCGAATCGACTCCGCATTATCGGGGTGCTGGCGCAGCAGCCGAGCACGGTAGAGCAGTTGGCCGCGATGCTGGGCTTGCAGCCCTCGACGACCTCGCGCCATCTGTCCTACCTGGCGCACGTCGGCCTGGTGAGCGCCCGCGCGGAGGGGTATTACAGCGTCTACCGCTTCGAGGCTGCGGCGTTGGAGGCGTTGGCACAGCGCCTCCTGGCGCGCGAGACGCTGCCGGCTGCCGCCGCGGACGTCGACCTGGATGCATTTGACCGCAAGGTGTTGCGCGACTTCACCGGGGCGGATGGCCGGCTGAAGCAGTTGCCGGCGCAGCTCAAGAAGTTCGACGTGGTGCTGCGCCACGCCAGCAAGCTATTTGCGTTCGACACGCAGTACAGCGAGAAGCAGGTCAACGAGATCCTGGCGCAGTTGCATGAGGATACGGCGACTTTGCGCCGCGGCCTGGTTGAGCGGCGGCTGATGGCACGCGATCACGGCGTCTACTGGCGGGTGGCAGACGTCCCCGCTTCCCCCTGAGCGGCCGTGGTTTCCCCGTGGTAGCGCGCCATGAAATACGGGTAGAGCTGGCAGGCATTGGTGATGGGGCTCAGTTCGAGCGGCGCATCCGGCGGGGTGATGAAGAAGGGGAATTCCTGCGGCCCGCCGATCCCGCCGTGGGTCGCCGCGTGCTCTTCGAAGGCAACCACGCGGCGGCCTTGCGCATCCCACGCGCCCAGTAACACCAGGTCACCGCTGTGCGGATAGCTGAGCAGCCGCTCCAGATCGGCGACCGTCTGCCGGGGATCGGCGAGGCCGGGCGGCAGCCAATCGGCTGCGAGCGCGGCGGTGCCATGTGAGGTGACGATCACCGGCCGGCCTTCCTCGACGCCCAGCACCAGGCCGATGCCCGGATGGTTGTTCAGCGCCTCCACCAGGTCCGGGTAGAGGATGGCCAGCTCGCTGACGTCCATGCGCTCGGGCGTCACGTTGAAGTAGAGGTGCGCCAGGCTGCCGGATGCGCGCACCACCACATCGCTGCCGCGCGCAAAGTCCCAGTCCGAGGGCTCGTCCGGCATCATGCGCGCACCCAACCGGCGGTGCAGCACTTGGGCAAGACGCCGGCTGCGGCCCGAGAGGTGCGCCTCGATGCCATCCAGCTCATCCAACAGCCAGATGCTCTCGGTAGGCGGCCAGTGCGGAACAACCACAGGCGCAGCAGGATTTCCCTTGCCGGCAGCAGTGCGGATCTCATCCCACACGACCGAGGCTCCCACGTGCGCGGCCACGAACGGCCCCAATGGCTGTTTGACATCGATCCGGTGGAACGGCAGCGCGGGCGTCATGCCGTGATCCGAGCAGATGTAGAGTTCGGCGTCGGGGCGGTGGCGCCGGCGCATGCGTTCGATCTCTCGGATGTGCCGATCGATCCGGCATAAAGCGCGCACCGCCTCGCGCCCCAAGGGCCCTTCCCCGTGGGCCACCTCATCGTATCCGTAGAAGTTGACGTAAATCGACGGCACCCCGCGGTAGATGTCCAGCAGCACACCGAAGGCCTGGATCTCGCCGAAGATGATGTTGGTCAGCACCGCCAGCACCGGCCGCATCAGCGCCAGCCGGCCCCGGAAGCGGCCGCGCGCCCACAGCCAGAGGGCGCGGCCGAGACTGCGCGCCAGCTCCCAGGCGGTCAGTCCTAAGATGCGGAGGATGCGCCAGGGGATCAGCGCAAAGAGCAGCGCCCAGCCGAGCCCGCGCAGGTGCTCGAAGAAGCGCTGCCGGCCCATCGCCGAGAGGGTAAACAGGGCGAGCCGGGCGTCGCCATCCAGCATGTTGGTGTAACTGGAGCCGCCGGCCAGGATGCCTGGCCGCCCGGCGGCCACGCGCGCCTTGATGCGCTCGACTGCCGCAGGTGACTTGCATTGGGGCGCGAATCCGCTTTCTTTCTCATACCAGCGAAACGCGGGGATGTCCCAGTTGCAGCCGTACATGATGCCGG
>JAPKMS010000409.1 GCA_026645775.1 Anaerolineae bacterium | reverse complement strand
CCGGTGCTTGATACCATCCCCGTGTTCATTGCTCAGCAGAATGGCTATTTTGCCGAGCAGGGCATCGAGGTCGAGACAGTGTCGGCCAAAAGCCCCCAAGAGCGCGATGTTTTCATCCAAACTGGCCAGGTGGACGGTGTGTTGACCGATCTGCAGAGCGTTGGCTTGCTGAACAAGGACAGCGTCAAGGTGAAGGCTGTCTATACGTCACGCCGGCCGTATCCTGCTGTGCCGTTGTTTCGCATCCTTGCGGGCCCCCAGACGAACATCAACACCCCTGCGGACCTGAAGGGCGTGCCGATTGGCATCAGCCTCAATACCACCATCGAGTATCTGACCGACCGCATCTTGGCTGCCGAAGGTCTCAAACCAGAGGAGATCGCCAAGTTGGAGGTCGGCGCGATCACAATCCGGTTCGAGCAATTGATGAACGGCAATATCCAGGCCGCGGTCCTGCCCGATCCATTGGCCCAGGGCGCGATTGCTGCGGGAGCCCGGCTGGTGGTCGACGACTCCAAGTACGCTGAGATGTCACAATCGGTTTTGACGTTCAGCGCCGATACGTTGAAGAATAAACCGGCCACCGTGAAGAAATTCCTGGTTGCTTGGGAGAAGGCAGTCAAAGATCTGAACGCCAACCCCGAAAAGTACCGCAGCGTGCTGATCGAGCAAGGGCGGGTGCCGGAATCTATTCAGAACAGCTACCAGATGCCGCCATTCCCCGAGCGCGGTGTGCCCAGCCAGGATCAGGTCGCCGATGTGGTGGCGTGGCTCAAGGCCAAGGGCCTGATCGCCCGTGACATCCCGTACACCGAGATGGTGGATACGTCGTTTCTGCCGAAATAGATTTGTGAAACGTGAGGCGTGATACGTGATTCAAGCCACCGCTGACGGTCTATCACGTATCACGTGTCACGCCGCACGCCTGACGCGCTGGCCCCGTCTGTACACGACATGATTTCCCCCACCCAACCTGCCATCCGCATCGATGATCTGCACTATGCCTATCCGTCCTATCTGCGCGAGGGACAGCCGGTCAAGGTTTTGCGCGGGGTGAACCTGACGGTGGCGGCCGGCGAATTTGTGGCCTTGCTCGGCCGGGTGGCCTCCGGTAAATCCACGTTGTGCATGGCGCTCAACGGCCTGGTGCCACACGCCACGGGAGGTGTTTTCCGCGGCCAGGTGTGGGTGGCCGGCCAAGACACCAGGCGCCACCCGATCTCGGATCTGGCGCGCACCGTTGGCCTGGTCTTCCAAGACCCGGAAACGCAGTTGACCCAGATGCGGGTGGAGGACGAGATCGCTTTTGGGCCGGAGAACCTGGGCCTGCCCGCCGACGAGATGGAGGCGCGTGTCGCGTGGGCCTTGCGGGCTGTCGGTCTGGAAGCATATCGGGACCGCTCGCCGCTGCGGCTATCAGGCGGTGAGAAGCAGCGGGTGGCGATCGCCGCCATGTTGGCGATGCGGCCGCGGGTATTGGTGTTGGATGAGCCCACAGCCAATCTAGACCCGGCCGGCAAGGCCAGCGTGCTCGGCGTGCTGGCTAACCTGGCCCGCGAGCGGCGCATCGCCATCCTCGTTGCGACGCAGGAGCTGGATCGCGTCGCCCGTCACGCCGACCGCGTCCTGGTGCTGCATGAAGGCCGGATCGGCATGGACGCGCCGCCCGCTGACGTCTTCGCGCAGGTGGCTCGGCTGCAAGAATGGGGCATCGGTCTGCCGCAAGCGGTCGAGCTGGGACATCTGCTGACCCAGCGCACCGGCCGGCCCTACCGCTTCGATGACATGGGGCAGGCCTTTCATATCCTGTGCAGCGAGGTGCGCACCGCTCCGCAGCCCAGTATCCCGGCTGCACTGCCGGCCCCAGCCCCCGTACCCGCCGTGCCCGCCGCGCCGCAGATCATGCTGGAAGAGGTGGCGTTCAGCTACCCCGACGGCATCGAAGCACTGTGCGGGGTGAACCTGGCCGTGCGACCGGGCGAGTTTGTGGTGTTGTTGGGCCCCAATGGCTCGGGCAAGACCACCCTGGCGAAGCACTTGAACGGCCTATTGAAGCCGTGTCGCGGCCGTGTGCTGATTGACGGCCGCGACACGCGCTCGGAGCGCGTTGCGGAGCTTGCCCACCAGGTGGGCTACGTCTTTCAGAACCCGGACCATCAGATTTTCTCCGCCACGGTGGCCGATGAGATCGCCTTTGGCCCGCGCATCCAGAACCTGCCGCCCGACACCGTGGCACAGCGCGTGGCGGCGGGGCTGGCGCGTTTCCGGCTGAGCCCGTTCACTGATCTGCCGCCCGCACTGCTCGGCTCGGGCCAGCGCCGCCAGGTGGCATTGGCGGCCGTGCTGGCCACGCAGCCCCAAGCGCTGGTGCTGGATGAGCCGACCGGCGGGCTCGATGCGCGGAGCCGGCAAGAGTTGATGGAAGCCGTGGTCGCGTTTAACCATGAGCAGCGGACCGTGATCCTGATCACCCACGATATGGGTATTGTGACCGAGTATGCATCCCGGACGGTGGTGCTGGTCAGTGGGCGCATCGTGTTCGATGGTGCACCGCAGGACCTTTTCGAGCGGACCGATATTTTGCAGCAGGCCCGGCTGGCCGTGCCCCCGGTGGTGCGGCTTGCGCGGCGCTTGCAGCCCTGCGGCTTGCCGCGCGGTGTGTTGACCTGTGCAGAATTCGCCGCGGCGTGGCAGGCGCGGCTCCGCAGTTACGGCGCGATAACCGCCGCACCACGCGGCGAGGAGGCGCGCAACGATGCCGGCTGAATTCGACATCTACGTGCGCCGAAACACCTGGGTCTACGCACTGGACCCGCGCGTCAAGCTCGCCTTCGTGGTGGTGGCGACCGTGATCGCATTCTTGTGGCCCAATGCGGGGGTGGCGGCCGCGGTCGGCGTTGTCTGCCTCGCGTTCTTCTGGCTGGCGCAGGTGCCAGCCGTGCGGATTGTGCGCTTTTTGCGGGGCCTCGTGCCTTTCCTGGTCATGGTTTGGCTGTTGACTGTGCTGTTTGCCGGCGGGCCAGGCCGGGTCTGGCTGCGTCTTGGGCCGCTGCCGATCACCGCCAGCGGGCTGACGCAAGGCACGCTCCTGGTGGCGCGCCTGCTGGCGCTGGGTCTGATCTTTTTCCTCTGGCTGAGCACCACCGACCAGGCGGCGATGGTGCGCGGCTTTGTGGCGTTGCGGATGCCTTACGAATGGGGCTTGACGCTGGCGCTGGCCCTGCGCTACGTGCCGATTTTTGCTGGGCTTTTCGGCCAGGTGCGTGAGGCGCAACAGGCGCGCGGGTTGGATCTGGAGCAGCGGCAATTCTGGCAGAGGCTGCGTGCGTACCGGCCGGTGTTGATCGCGATGATCATCAGTGCGCTGCGCAGCGGCGAGCGCCTGGGGTGGGCGCTGGAAGCGCGGGCCTTGGGCGCGCAGGGCGTGCGCCGCACGGTATGGCGTCCGCTGCGCCTGCGCCGGGCCGATTTCATCGCGCTGACGCTCCTGACCGGCGTGCTCATCGCCGCGATCCTCTTGCGCGTGTTGTAACAGTGTATGCAATATCACTTCTGAACGCAGCCATTCACGCTACACTGTTAGCACTTCGGGTCGTGGTTAGGCAGGGCTGGCAGTGCCTAACCACGGCCGATTTATTTTCCTCAGAGGCACGCATGCGTTGTTTTGCCTAGCGAAGCGCTTCGTGCTATAATTCCGCACAGTTAAGCCCCTATAGCTCAGTGGATAGAGCGCTAGCCTCCGGAGCTAGAAGCGCAGGTTCGAGTCCTGCTAGGGGTACTGCATAGGAGACGCCGGGCCATAAGCCCGGCGTTTTGGCTTTTTCGACACGCAAGGCGCGTGGCCAGATTTTGCTCATCGTGAGCTATTCTTTAGGAGTTCTTTATGGATTTAGCTTTTCCCCTGCAACTCATCGCAGAGTATCGAGAGTATGTGTGGGGTGGCCATCGGTTGAGGCCCGGCCAGCGCACCGCCGAAGCGTGGGTGATCTACGAGAACGACCGCATCGCGACTGGACCCCTGGCTGGCCGCACGCTGGCTGAGGTCGCGGCCGAAGCGCCCCTGAGTTTGCTGGGCGAGCGGGCGCTGGCGCGATCCGGCAATCGGTTCCCGCTGCTGGTCAAGCTGCTGGACAGCTTGCAGTGGATGTCACTTCAGGTGCACCCGGATGATGCCCTGGCCGTGGCTTTGGAAGGGCCCGGCAATCTCGGCAAGACGGAGGCGTGGTACGTGCTGGACGCTGAGCCGGGCGCGCAGTTTATCGCGGGCATTCGGCCTGATACGACCGCGCAGGCCCTAGCTGAGGCGATTCGCGACGGTTCGATCTTGGATCTGGTGCAGTATCAGGATGTGCATCCGGGCGATGCCATCTTCATGCCGGCGCGCACGATTCATGCCCTGGGCGCGGGCCTGTTGATTTATGAGGTGCAGCAGACCTCCGACCTCACGTACCGCGTATTCGACTGGAACCGCCCCCCGGTCCCTGGCCGAGTGCTGCACATCGAAAAGTCGGTGGCCGCGGCCGACCCGGCTGCTGCGCCGTCCACGCGGCTTGCCGCCGACGGCGGCGATGGCGAGCGCACCAGCCTGGTTGCCTGTCCGTTTTTCACGCTGGAGCTGCTCACAGGCCAGGATCCGATCGCCTTGGATACCGCCGGTCAGACCTTCCACGCGCTGACTGTGATCGAGGGCACGGCTGAGGTTGTCGCGGTCGGGTCGGGCGCTTCGCTGGTGTTGAAGCAGTATGAGTCTGCCGTGGTTCCGGCCGCGTGCGGCTCCTATCAACTTAACCCTGGGCTGGGCTGCAAGGTGTTGAAGGCCAGCGTGGAGGCGTGAGCCGTTCCGGCCCGGATCGTGCTACGAACGGGAGCGCCAGTGCTGCACGGTCAGAAAGACGGCGCACGCTTGCGGCACCAGCAGGATGGTGGTGGCCATGATGGCGTGCAAGCCGCCGGGAGGCAGTTTGAGCCGGCTGGCGAAGTAGGACAGGATGATGGGGTGCAGCAGCATGAAGCCCGAAAGAAGCAAGGTGTAATTCGCGACGCGGCGGCTTGTCAACATTGCGGCCAAGGCGATGGCCCAGGTGACATACCACGGCTGGAACCAGTGGCTGCCGATCAGCAGGTAGGCCACGATCACGGCCCACGCCATCCATCGCAGCTCGCGCAAACGCAGCAGCAGGATGCCGGCGACTGCCATGAAGAGCGCCGAGGCGCCGCCAATGATCCAGCGCACGGCGACTGCGTGAGGCCACTGAGCGCCATCGCGCAGCGCAAAGAATAGGGCCGCTGTCCAGCTATTGGCCGGCCACCAGGCGCGATGCTGCGCCATCAGCGGTAGAGACTGCCAGCCGCCGAAAGGCCGGTAAACCAGCCAGATGAGTGCTGCGCCGGCCAGCGCCCCCAACGCGCCCCGTCCCACGCCTTCCAGGAAGCCGCGCTTCCGCACCAGCCAGACCGCAGCCACCGGCAGCAGAATCCAGATGTTGGCCTTGATCAGCCCGGCCGCGATCAGGCAGAGCAGACCCGCCACGTCCGCCCCGACGCCACGCAGAAGACGGGGCCGCAGCCCGGCCGTCCCCTCAGCCTCACCGTGCAGCAGCAGCGCGATCCCGCCCACCACCAGGGGCATCATCACCAGATCGTTGTGCCCGTGGATGATCCCCTCATTGATCACCACCGGATTCCAGAGCCAGGCGGCCAGGCCCGCCGCGGCATAGCGCGGCGCCTGGTGTGTCAGGATCGTATAGATCAGCGCGCCGGAGATCGCGATCGCCCCAGCGCCAAGCAGCTTATAGGCCAGGTAGTTTGTCAGCAGATCCTCGCCGGCCAGCGCGTGAACGCCGCCCGATAGCCATTGCCACACCGGGCCATAGGAGTCAGGCTCCCAGTACCACGACAGGTACGGGAACTCTCGCCAGGCGATGATCTGCGAAGGCGCTGTGGTGAAGGGGTTGTGGCCCAGGTGAACAAACATGTGGGCCCGGAAGATGTAGTCGCCCAGATCGGTCGAGAAGCCAGGAAACGTGAAGATGGCGCACGCGCACGCGCCCAGCCACCCGGCCACGATGAGCAGGAGCGCCGTCCGCCGCGGCAAGACCAGGGCCAACCGCCACATCCGCCAGCAGAGCAGCACGGAGAGGAGGCCTGCCAGCGCCAGGCCGAGTGCGGCCGCGGGGCAATAGCCGGTGATGCTGGCAATCGTTGTGTGCGGGACGTTGTACCAGGTGCGCAAGGGGAAGGGCGCAAGGTAAGCGGCGGCGTAGACTGCCACCAACAGCGCCGGCAGCCCTGCCCCTGACCAGAGGCGCCGCGCCCAGACGCGTGCGCGATCCTGGACCCACCGAAAAGATGCGGTCATCTCTAACTTGCGAACGTATCCTCGGCGTGCTTTTTTGCCGGCAAGGGTAGGCGGATGGTGAACGTGGCGCCCTGGCCGCTGCCCGGACTGCTGGCCGAGATGCCGCCGCCATGCGCTTCGACGATGGACTTGGCGATGGCGAGACCCAGCCCCGACTCACCGCCCTCGTCGCTGCGTGCGTCATCGCCGCGGTAAAAGCGATCAAAGACGTGCGGCAGCACATCGGGTGCGATGCCCCGGCCGCTATCTTGCACCGCCAACCACACGGCCTCATCCGTCGCGCGGGCAGAGAGCTTGATTTCTCCGCCTGCTTCCGTGTGCCGGAGAGCGTTGCTGACCAGGTTCTCTAAAACCTGCACCAACCGTTCGGGGTCAACCCGAATTTCTGGAAGGAGGTCATCGGCGGTGATCCGCAAGGCGATTTTTTCCTGCCCGGCGCGGTGCGAGAACGCCGTTGCGACGCGCTCCAACAACGCATGGGGTTCTGTTGCCTGGCGGGTCAGCGGAAGCTCGCCCGCATCGGCGAGAGACAGGGTGCGCAGATCCTCAACCAGTCGCTTGAGTTGCTGTGCTTCGAGATTCATTGCATCGAAGCGGGCCGGGGTCGGCTTGAGGACACCGTCGCGCAACGCCTCGATATATCCGGCCATGACGGTCAGCGGGGTGCGCAATTCGTGGGCGATGTCGGCTGTCATCTGGCGCCGCAGGTCATTGGCTTTCGCCAGGTCGGTGCTCATCCGGTTGAAAGAGACGGCCAGTTCGCCCAGCTCATCGCGCGAACGGATGGGCACCTGTTGGCCAAGTTGCCCTTTGGCCATCGCGTGGGTCGCTGCGGTCAGCTCGCGCAATGGGTGCGCGAGGGTGCGGGCCAATACGACGCCCAGGACCAGCGCCCCCAACGTAGAGATCAAGCCGGACAGGAGCAGCGCCTGATCGGTGCGCACAATATACCGCTCCTCTCTGGGATCCCGGGTGAGCGGCTTCCCCGTCGAGAGCACGGCGCCGACGACCTGCCCATCGATCTCGATCGCAGTCTCCCGATCAAATTCACTGGCGGGCACGGTGTCGCCGATTTGATAATCACCGGATGGGATCACCACGGCGCGGTTTTGATCGATCAAGATGAACCCCAAGAACGGCACCCCGGGCTGTAGTTGTGCGGCGCCTCCCAACTGTTCCTGCCCGTTTGGCCGCGGGGTTTCCTGGCTGGTCGGCCGGCGGCGCTGCATGATATTGCTGGCAACGTTGTTCCAGGAGCCGTGCGTCTGGTAATAAGCGGTCAGCTCGGTGATGAGATCGGCTTCTGCCTTATCCAGCACCAGGCGATCGAATTCCTTGTTGGTCGCCCAGCGCGTAAAGGCCGCGGACAATGCCGCGCCGGTCAAACTCACGATCAGGAACGCCAGTACCAGTTTAACGGTCAGTGAGCGCAATCTGGGTGCCTCCTTCGGCGCGGTGCCGCCTGGCTAGGGCCTCGTTAAGTTAGATTTTGCACCGACGTGCCTGGCACTTGCGTGGTTAAGTGGTGGGCTCTGCAAGTGCCAGGTACGTAAAATCTTACTTAACACGGTACTAGTCCGGACGAAAACGATAGCCCACCCCGAACACGGTCTCAATGTAGCGCGGGGTGCCAGGGTCCGGTTCGATTTTGGTGCGCAGGTTTCGGATATGGACATCGATCGTGCGCTCGACACCTTCAAAGCTGGATCCCTGCACCTGTTCGAGCAGCGTCGCGCGCGACATCACCCGGCCTGGCGCGGACATCAACACTGCCAGTAACTCGAATTCAGAGGGGGTCAGCCGGACGGATTGATCGCCGACATGGACGGTGCGGCCGCCCTTGTCCAAGACGATGTCCGCGGCCCGCAGCACCTCATCTGAGGGCGTGTCTTGGCTGGCGCGCCGCAGCACGGCGCGCACGCGGGCGAGCAGCTCCCGCATGCCGAATGGCTTGGTGATATAATCGTCAGCCCCGAGCTCCAGCCCCAACACCTTATCTGACTCCTCCGGCTTGGCGGTGAGCAGGATGACCGGCGTGTTGCGCTCTTTACGGTAGGCGCGCAGAAATTCGTAGCCGCCCATTTCCGGCATCATGATGTCAAGCAGGATCAGATCAGGCTTTTCGTGGCGGGCGACGTAGAGCGCGTCGCGGCCGTTTTCGGCCGTCACCACGCGAAAGCCTTCTTCGCTGAGATAATCTCGCAGCAGAGTGCGAATATTTGATTTGTCATCGACGACCAGGATCGTTTTGGCCACGGTTTTGCTCCGGCGGTGTTCCTCACTGTGTACAGGGAGGATGACGAGATTATACTTGGCGTTAGCGCGTACGGCAACAAGATACCAGAGAGATGTTCAGAAATTGTAAAGATGTCCTTGTGGTTCGATTCAGGTTCTGAGGGGGGTAATCGGTCGATGTGGCGCGGGACGCCGCCGGTGGACGGCGCCCCGCGGTTCAGTGCAGTCAGGTACGGGAGGGGGGATTTCTCTTGAGCGAGGCCGTGCCCGCTCAGTTTTCGCTTTCTTTGCTGTCTGCCCGGTTTCCGCCCAGCGCGTCGATCAACCGGTCGAGCGCTTCGGTGATCGCGGCGGCGGGCGCGGCCCCAGCGGCTTTTTGGCCGAGGGCGGTCCGCCAGGTTTCCAGCAATGGCCGCAGCACGGGGATCTTGAAGCGGATGGCGCGCGGCACCAGGCTTTCGTCGATCGACAGGGGGGCCGCCGCGGCGAGCAGCTTCTGCTGCGCGATGGCCTCTTGTACAGCGACCGCGGTGGTATCATCGGTCGCCAGGCGCTCCAGCGCCGCGGCGGCCTCGGCCGACTCCGGCGCAAACTGGCCCAGAAGCTGGCCGACCGTCTCCCGCACGCGCGGGTTGGAATCCTCAGCTAGGGTCAGCAGGTCTGGCAGCGCGTCCTCGCCCAGCAGTGTCACCAGACTGTTGACGGCCATAGGGCGCAGGTGCGGGTTGGGATCGTGCTGCGCGATCTGGCGAATTTGCGGGATCGACTCCTGATCCTGCCAGTGCGTCAGCACCGTCAGACCCGTCTGGCGGATGATTTTGTCTTTGTGTTGCAGCAGGAGGCGCAGCTCAGGCAGCAGCGGATTGGCGTTGAGGCGGAGGAGCATCTGCACGAGCGTACTCTGAAGCGTTTGAGCCGGATCGGTGAGCAGAGGCGCCAACGCCGGCACCGCGTCATCTGCCCGGAGGTCGGTCAGCGCCCTAATCGCGATGCTGCGGATGCCGACATGGTGCAGCGCGATGTCGATCAGCACCGGGACGCTTTCCTGTGCCTGCAAGCTCGCCAGCGATTCGATATAGGGCCGGGCCTGCAAGGCGAGGCTGTCCGCGGTGTGTTCCCGGCCGAGCTCTTCGCGCAAACATGCGATGATGTCGGGGATGGCGGGGCGATAGTTGAGGCTGGCGGCTGCGCGGGCCGCCGCAGTGCGCAGCAGCGGGCTGCGGGCGTGAAGCGCAGCCGCGACCGCTTCACCGTCTTCCGGCACCCCCAGCCGTCCCAGCGCGATCAATGCGGCCCGCGCCACATGGACGTTGGGGTCGTCCAGCAATTGGAGCAGCTCCTCGCGGGCGGAGACGGCTCGCAAGATCCCCAGCGACCGCACGGCCGCGGAGCAAACGTGGTCGTCTCGGTCGTCGATCGCGGTCAACAGCCGTTCGATCACCAGCGCTTCCTGGGAGCCTGGTGTGGTGGTGCCGAGCGCCGCCGCGGCCGCCGCTCGGACGCGGCTGTCGCGATCCTGCAGGGCCGGCAACAGGGGGGCGGCGTCACTGCGCAACTCGCCCAATCGCGTCGCTGCCTGTGCTCGCAAGCCAGGGTTGTGCGAGCGGAGTTGCAGGGTCATTGACTGGATTTCGTCTTGCTTCTGTGCCTCGCGCTCGGCGCGTTGGCGGAGTTTTTCATCTTCGATCACTGCGCTCTCCATTGAGTGAAGGGTAGCGAGAGTATAGCACACCCATGAAGCGGTGACAAGGCGAACAAAAACGTGCGGTGTTCCACTCAGCTTGCGCTTGCGTTTATTGCCCGGTTGGAGTAGATTTCCCTTAGCTTAGACGAAGGAGGTATCCCTTGCGCATTACCTTTTACGGGGCCGCTCAGGAAGTGACCGGCTCCCTGTATCTCATTGAGATCAACGGTCGGCGCATCCTGATGGAATGCGGCATGTATCAAGGGCGTCGCTCGGAGACCTATGAGCGTAACCTGAAATTTCCGTTTGACCCGAAATCCATCGATACACTGGTGCTCAGCCACGCCCATATCGATCACTCCGGCAACATCCCGAACCTGGTCAAGCAGGGCTTCACCGGTCACATCTGGTGCACGGCGGCCACGCGCAACCTGTGCGTCTACATGCTGCTGGATGCCGGACACATCCAGGAAAGCGATGCCGAGTATCTCAACAAACAGCGGGCACGCAAAGGCGAGCCGCTGATTGAGCCGCTGTACACCCAGGCTGACGCCGAAGCCGCGATGGCGCAGTTCACCGGCATCGGTTTCCGCCAACCCATGTCCATCGGCGATGGGATCACGCTGACCTTCCATAACGCTGGTCACATCCTGGGTTCGGCATCCATCGCGTTGGATTTGCACGAAACCAGCACCGGCAAAGATTGGCGGCTGGTTTTCAGCGGCGATATCGGCCGCAAGGATATGGCGATCTTGTGGCCGCCCGAGACGCCGGAGAACCCGGATATTCTGATCATGGAAAGCACCTATGGCGATCGGCTGCACGGCACCGCGCAGCAAGCGCGCAAGGAGCTTCAGAACGTGGTCCAGGCCACGGTGCGTCGCCGGGGCAAGGTGATCATCCCCGCTTTTGCAGTCGGCCGCACCCAGGAACTTGTCTATGCGTTGAATCAGTTGGAGACAGGCGGCGATATCCCGGCGCTGCCGGTCTTCGTGGACAGCCCGCTGGCAGTGAACGTCACCGATGTGTTTCGCATGCATCCTGAGGAGTGGGATGAGGAAGTGCGCGCATTCTTGAGCCGCGGCCAGGGGCGCAACCCCTTCAGCTTCAGCCGGTTGGAGTACGTGCGCGATCAGAACCGCAGCAAGCAGTTGAATTTTATCACTGAACCCGCGGTCATCATCAGCGCCAGTGGCATGGCTGAAAGCGGCCGTATCCTCCATCATCTGAAGAACAACATCGAGGACAGCAATAACACGATCTTGTTTGTGGGCTATCAGGCCGAGAATACGCTGGGCCGGCGGATCATGGATGGTGTGCGCCGGGTCAAAATCTTCGGTGAGGACTACGACGTGCGCGCCCAGGTGACCGCCATCGACGGCTACAGCGCACATGCTGACCAGCTAGAGCTCCTGGAATGGGCGCAATCCATAGATCGGGGCCGGTTGCAGCAGACGTTCGTGGTTCACGGCGAACAAGCGTCCGCGTTTGCCTTTGCGGAGAAGCTGCGGGCTACGGGCATGCGCCAGGTGACGGTGCCCGAACGTCAGCAGATCGTAGAATTCTCATAGGGGATTACAAATTGCAGATTGAAGATTGAAGAGTGTAGAGCCACGGCGTGCTCCCATTTTCAATCTTCAATCTGCGGTCTGTAATCGGTCTGTAATCGGTCTATTCCAGTGGGGTCAACCAGCGGTCCTTGCCTGAGCCTTCGGCCGCCCACCCCTTCAGGTTGTCGCCTTCCAGCTCCCACCACACCAGGCCATCTTGTTTGACGGGGCCGCTGCGGACGGTAAAAACGGTTCCCTGCCGTACCTTAGCCACCGGCGTCGTATTTGTGCCCACATAATCGCGTATCGTCAACACCTGGGCCGGGTCGATTGTCACCTGGACGCGATCGCCCACCTTGATGGCGCGATCGACCAACTGCGGAGTCCGGGCAGGTTGGGCGGCCGGTGTTTCGCCGGCGCTGTAGGGAATCAGCCAGGGGTCGTTTTCCGGGCCGGCCGCGACCCATCCGCTCAGCTTATCGGCCGATACCTTCCACCACGTATAGCTATCCGCCGTGGTCGGGCCCTCGATCACCGTGACGATCGCGTTCGCATTGAACCGCCCGACCGGTTTCGCCTTGGTGCCGGGCTGTTCGCGCACGTTCACGCCGCCGGTCGCAACCACCTTCATGAGGCCCTTGAGCAGGGGCGCCGGCGTGACGGTGGCGCCGCCTGGGGCAGGCGTGACAGCCTGCGTGGGCGCCGCGGTGGGCGGCGCCACCGTCGCGGTGGGCTCCGGGGTCGGCTGCGCGGCCTCGGGCGGCACAGCGGTCGGCGTTACCCGCACCTGAAAGCCGCCGCAAGCCAGCAGGGCCAGGAACAGCATACTGTATGCCAGCAGGATCGGCCAACGGGTTGTCCTCGCGGACATGATGGTCTCCTTGAAGTGGGTTGGTGAGTCGGTAGATGGGCAGATGAGTCTCTGCGGCTCCCCATCTCCGTGTCGTCGCGTCTCCCTACATGCTCTCAGGCGCGGTCACGCCTAGCAGGTCTAGCACACGGGCGAAGACGGCTTTGGTGGCTGCGACCAGCCGCAGCCGGGCGCAGCTCAGCTCGCGCTCGGCCGGCTCGGCTGAGATCACGCGACAGTCGCGGTAGAAGGCGTGGAAGGTGCCCGCCAGGTCCTGGGCGTAGAACGCCAGATGGTGCGGCGCAAGCTGCGTCGCGGCCTTCTCGATCACCTCGGACAGCTCGGCCATCTTGCGCAGCAGCGTTAGCTCGGCCGGGTGCCCCAGCAGGCCGAAGTCGCCGGCCGTCCAGGCGGCGGCCGGAAAGTCCCGCTCGGCCGCTGTGCGCAGAATGCTGGCCATGCGGGCATGCGCATATTGCACGTAGAAGGCCGGGTTCTGGTCGTTTTGCTGTACGGCCAGGTTCAGGTCAAAGTCCATCACGGCCTGGTTGGAGCGGGTAAGCAGCAGGAAGCGCACTGCATCCGCACCGACCTCATCCGCGACCTCATCCACGGTGATGATGTCGCCGGAGCGCTTGGAGAGCTTGACCTCCTGGCCGTCTCGGTAGAGCCGCACCAGGTCGTAGAGCACGATGTCCAGCCGCTTGGGGTCCAGCCCCAGCGCCTGCATCAGATAGGGCATGCGGCGGGCCTGATTCTGGTGGTCCACCGCCCAGACGTCGATCACGCGGTCGAAGCCGCGCAACACGAATTTATCGTAGTGGTACGCCACATCGGACGCATAATAGCCGGGCTGGCCGGAGGAACGGACCAGCACCTCGTCGCGGTCCGAGTCGAACAGGCTGGTGCGCAGCCACTCGGCGCCATCCTTGGCCTCCGTCATATTTGCCGCCCGCAGGCTCCCGATCACGTGGTCGAATACGCCGCCCGGCTCGTACAGGCTCTTCTCGGAATACCAGTTGTCGAAGTAGATGTGCAGCTTTTCGGCCGACGCACGAATCCAGGCCAGCACCTTCACCCGGCCGATATCGCTCAGCGCGGCGATGGCGTCGTCTTCCGGCATCGACAGGAAGCGGTCGCCTTGCTCGCCAACGACTTCACGAGCCAGGTCGTGCATGTACGTGCCCTGGTAGTGGTGGCTCTCCAGGGGCGCATCGTGGCCGAGCGCCTGGCGATACCGTCTGTAAAGCGTCTCCGCAAAGGTGCGCATCTGTGTGCCGGCGTCGTTGACATAGTATTCGCGCTGGATGCGCCATCCCGCGGCTGCCAGGATGTTTGCGAGCGCATCGCCCAACACCGCGTTGCGGGCTGAGCCCATGTGCAGCGGCCCGGTGGGGTTGGCGCTGATGAACTCGACCTGACAGGTCTTGCCCCCGCCCAGATCGATGTCGCCATAGCGGCCGGACGCGGCCTCGATCTCGGCCACCTGCCCGGTCAGCCACGCGTCGCTCAACTGGAAGTTGATGAACCCCGGCGGCACGGCCGTGACGGCCGCAACCGCGGCATGGGGCGGCACATGTGCGGCGATGGCCTGTGCGACGGCCAGCGGGGCCATCCGCGCCAGTTTCGTCGATTGCATGGCCACCGACGTGGTGTAGTCGCCGTGTTTCAGGTCCTTGGTGCGGCCGATCTCAAAGGTCGGCAGGGCGAACTCAGGCAGCGCGCCGGCCGCCTGGGCATTGTGGATGGCCTGGGCAACCAGGCCAGTGATGTCGTTGCGAATCAACTAAGGCTTCTCCCCTTCGTCGCGCAACACGCGACGATATAGCGCATCGCTCACCCGAAAATCTGCTTCCTGGCGAAGCGCATCCATGTGTGATTTGACTTCACTGATGAGCCCTTTGCGTTTTGCTTCAATCAATAGCCCAATCAACCCCGTATACCGCTAGCCCATATGGCGGGCTGTCTCGCGCCCCAGGCGTTCATCCATCAAGAGCAACTCCGCTTTAGTCTCCAGCGCCAATGCAATCGCCTCGGCCTCGCCTGCGTCCAGGTCTTGCCGCAGTGCCTGCACCAATGGCGCACTAACAACCGTGCTCCGTTTGATCCAAGATGCCGAATTGACTTCCTCTGCTCCAGGTTGACCGACGCCTTGCACGACGACTTCATCCCACACGGCTTGCGGAATCAGAACGCTGTCATACAACCGAGGGAGCAAATCCAATTTGTTGATACGCGCCAGGTTGATGAGAGGCGAAACGTTGCTCACAATGCTCATAAACGCCCCAGTTCCCTGAGATTGGCTAAGTCTTCCTCGTAGTCCGCCACGTCATAATGGACGAGAGCGCCTTGGCTCCCCAGAAGTTGTTGAAACGCCCATACCGACATTCCTGTCATCTCTCGCGCTTTCCCGAAGGAAAGTTTTCCCTGCTGAAACAGGCGGATAGCCAGCTCGCGTCGCAGTTCCTCTGGGGTCATCCTTGTGGCATGAACGATCTCACGTGAGATCGGAATCGCTACCATAGAAGACATGCTCTATCTCCTCTACTTTCTTACCGGCTCCTGCTCGTACCAGTTCGGTCCGGCTTCCATGTCTACCTTCAGCGCAGCATCGAGCTGATACGCGTTTTCCATCGTCTCCTCGACCAGCCGCGCCACCGGCGCCAGCTCTTCCGCGGGCACTTCCAGCACCAGCTCATCGTGCACCTGCAAGACCATGCGAGCCCGGTAGCCACCGGCGTTCAGCGCGTGGAACAGTTGGATCATGGCGATTTTGATGATGTCGGCCGCAGTCCCTTGAATGGGGTGGTTGATGGCGGCCCGCTCAGCAGCCTGGCGGATGGCGTTGGCAGCCTGGCCGGTGGCCTGGGTGCGCAGCACCGGGAAATAGCGCCGCCGGCCCAGCAGCGTCTCAACGTAGCCCTGCTCGCGCGCAATCTGTTTGGTTTCCTCGATGTAGCGCTTGACGCCGGGATAAGTGGCGAAGTAGCGCTGCATGAACTGATCGGCCTCACCGCGGCTCAGCCCCGTGCGCTGCGCCAGCCCGAACGCGGTGACGCCGTAGGAGGTGGCAAAGTTCATCATTTTGGCGACCGAGCGCTGCGCCTTCGTCACCTCGTTCAGCGGCACGCCGTAGACCTTGGCCGCGGCGCTGGCGTGAATGTCTTCCCCGCGGCCGAACGCGGCCAGCAGATACTCGTCGCCCGAAATGTGCGCCAGGATGCGCAGCTCCACCTGCGAGTAGTCGGCCGAGAGGAGCTGCCAGCCCGGCTCGGCCACGAACGCGCGGCGGATCTCCCGGCCGATGTCGGTGCGGACGGGGATGTTTTGCAGGTTCGGCGCGGTGGAGCTGATGCGCCCGGTCTCCGCGCCGGTCTGGTTGAACGAGGTGTGCAGCCGGCCCGTCGCGGGGTTCACCATGCCGGGCAACGCGTCCACGTAGGTGTTCAGCAGCTTGTTGATCTGGCGCTGCTCCAGGATCAGGTCAATGATTTCGTGGCGGCCGCGCAACCCTTCCAGCACATCGGCCGCGGTGGAGTAACCGCCCGCCTGGGTTTTCTTCAGACCCTCAGTGGGCAGCGCCAGCTTGCCGAACAGCACATCCGAGAGCTGCTGCGTCGAGTTAATGTTGAACGCGTAGCCCACGAGCTCCTGAATCTGTCGCTCCAGGCCGCGCAGGCGCTTGGTCAGCTCGACCGACATCTGTGCGAGGAACGGCACGTCCAGCTTGATGCCTGCGCTTTCCATCGCGACCAGCACCGGCACCAGCGGCATCTCCACGTCCCGGAAGAGCGGCATCAGCCCCTTGGCTTCGAGATCCGGCAGCGACACCTCGGCCAGCCGCAGCGTTATGGCCGCATCTGCGCTGGCGTATGCGCCCGCGACTGCGGCGGGCACCTGGTCCATCGTGATCTGGCTTTTGCCCGTGCCGATCAGCGCACTGATGGGCGTCATCTCCACGCGCAGCCGGGTCCACGACAGATCCTTCAGGCCCAATCCACGGCTGCCCGGGTCGATCAGGAATTCGGCCACCATGGTGTCAATCAGCTCACCGGCCACAGTCAGCCCGTTGCGCGCCAGCATCGCCAGGTCGTAGCTGGCGTTGTGGGCGACCTTGGTGATCGCGGGATCAGCAAAGGCGGGCTGGAGCGCCGCGCGCACGGCCTCCCACGGCAGTTGCTCGGCGTCTGCGTGGCGCAGCGGGATGTAGGCGCTGCCTCCGGCGTAGAAACCAGGTTTCTCCGAGAAACCTGGTTTCTGCGTCGAGTCCGCCCCATCCCACGCCACCGATACCCCGACCAGTGTGGCCGAATGCGGGTCGGTGCTGGTGGTCTCGGTATCGAACGCGATGCGCCGCGCGGCCGTGAGATGCCCTGCAACCTCGGCAAGCTGGACCGCAGTGGTAACGAGGAGGGAGTCGGTAGATTGGTAGATTGGTAGATTGGTGGATTGGGAAACTGGGGCCTCGGCCGCGAACAAGGCCATCTGCCCCTCCGCATCTCCCCCTCCCCGTGTCTCTGCGTCCCCGCGTCCCCGCGTCTCCGCGTCCCCCTCCGGCAGCTCCCGCACCAACGACCGAAACGCCAGATCCTGAAACAGTGCGATCGCTTCCTTCTTGTCGTAATCGCGCAAGCGGCAGGCGGGCAGATCAAGCTGAACAGGCACCGCGGTGGTGATGCGGCCCAGCTTCCGGCTGAGGTCGGCGGACTCTCGCCCCTCGTCCAATGCCTTTTTGGTCCGGTCGGGTTTCACCTCGTCCAGGTGCGCGTAGACCGCATCCAGTGTGCCGTACTTTTGCAGCAGATCGGTGGCGCCTTTTTCGCCGATGCCGCGCACGCCGGGGATGTTGTCCGACTTGTCGCCCACCAGCGCCTTGAGATCCACCAGTTGGTCGGGGCGCAGGCCGTATTTCGCCTCTACCGCGGCCGGGTCGTAGATGATCGTGTCGGAGAACTGGCGGCCCGAGGTGAGCACGCGGATGTGGTCATCTACCATCTGCAAAATATCGCGGTCGCCGGTTACGATCATGGCGTTCACGCCCTGCGCCGCGGCCTGGCGGGCCAATGCCGCCAGTACATCGTCGGCCTCGTACCCCTCCGCGGTGAAGATCGGGATGTTCAGCGCGGCCACGACCTCTTTGATGCGCTCGACCTGATCGCGCAACTCGTCGGGCATGCGCTCGCGGTGGCCTTTGTACGCGTCGTACATCTCGTGCCGGAAGGTCTTGCCCACGTCGAACGCCACGGCCACGTATTCCGGCGCCTGGTCTCGCAGCACCTTCAGCAGCATCGAGGTGAAGCCGTACACTGCGTTGGTCAGCTCCCCGCTGGGCGACGTCAGGCTCAGCGGGATGGCGTGGAATGCACGAAAGGCCAGGCTGTGGCCGTCGATCAGGACCAGGGTGGGGGTGGGCATAAGGTGGCTCTCCTTGAACGACTAACTATCGAGCAGCGTAGTAGAGCTCAACGGCCCATCCAGCAGGAGCTTCAACCGGTTTAGCACGTTGCGCCCAAGAAGCGCTTCGTCACTGAGATCGTCGCCTACGGCTTCAACGCTGGGTAAGCGCAACTTACCGATTCCTAGATCGACTGAGTACACCCTGACAATTCGCCATTCACCCCAATGGCTACGCAACCTGACCTCATCCACAAGCGGGGCGTTGATTTCATTTAGCCACCTCTGCGGCAATAAAGTACCGTCAGCGCCAGTATCTACAATTGCCATGAACGGTCCATATCGAAGAGACTCCTCTGGATAGCCCAGGCGAATCTCCAGAGCTGGCATTGGTCGGGGATAGCTTTCGAGGTACGGATAGATCATGGCGCGACCTGCTCCCAGCGCGGGCTTCGGAATGTGAGCATCGG
>JAPKMS010000408.1 GCA_026645775.1 Anaerolineae bacterium | reverse complement strand
TGGTTGCTCTGCATCCAGATCCAGGCCTTGGGAAACGCCTGGCCCCAGTCCTTTTCGATGTACCCGCGGCCGCCGCTAAAGTCCAGCCGCGCGTGATCGACGGTGAGTTGGCCGGTGATGGCGTGATCGAAGCTGAGCACCCCGTGGTAGCACTCCATGAACGGCGCAAAGGTGTAGGGCCCCATGATGCCCGGCGAGGTCAGCGTCACCGGCCAGGGCGCACCGCCCGTGAAGCGCAGCTCGCCGGACATCCGGCCTTCGGGCCGATCGATGTCCAGTTCGATCCGGTCGGCGCGGAAATGGTTGGGGCCGACCCGGATGTCGAACTCGTCCCGCGCGGCCTGAAACGCCTCGAACGGGTAGCGATGATACGCGGTCCGGCCCGTCGCGCCGTCCAGCGTCTGTACGAACGCGTGGGACGCGCCCGGCTCGCGGCCGATGAAGACGCCGGGGATGACGGCGTAACGATGCTGCTCACCGGCATCCACTAGCTTGAAATACCAGCCCTCGAAGAAGGGCGGCCGCTTGCCGCGGCCGTGGTAGAGCGCCGGCCGCCAGATGCTGCGCAGGTCAGGCACGATGGCTGCTCCTCAATTTCACCCTAAAGATCCAACACGCCCTGCTGCCCGGCGTTGACCGCCGCAAGCACCTTCTCGGCCAGCGCGTCGGGCGCCAGGGCGCTGCCCGGCATCTTGAACGGCACCTTCTGCCAGAACTCGGTGTTCACCGCGCCCGGCCGCACGACGATGACCCGCCGCTTCCGCTCCTCCTTGCGCAGCGCCTCGGCGAACGCCTCCAGCCCGGCCTTGGCGGCCGCGTAGGCGCTCAGCCCCGGCAGCCGCATCCGCTCGCTCACCGCGCCGAGGAAGACCAGGGGCGCGTCCGCGGCCAGGAGGGGCAGGCTGTGGTGCACCGCGTTGTACGCGCCGAGCAGGTTGGCATCCAGGATGCGGCGGAACGCAGCGGGCGTCATCCTGGCGGCCGGCTCCGCGGCGATGTCGCCGGCCGCATAGATGAACAGGTGCGCCTCGCCGACTTCCTGCCCTGCGGCCAGCACCGCGCGCTGCACCGCGAACGGGTCGGCCACATCGGCCGCGAACGCGTGATCGGCCACGCCGGCCAGGTCGTCCCCCTGCCGGCTCACGCCGATGACCTGCCAGCCCTCGTCTCGGAGTTTGCGGGCGAGCGCGCGGCCGATGCCGCCCGCTGCACCCCAGATCAAGGCTACTTTCGTCATTGGGTCGCTCCCCCCAGTCTTGAAATGAACGGTGTGGCCGCCGCCAGGAACGGCGCCGGGCACTCCTCGTGCGGCACGTGGCCGCAGGCCGGGATAACGGCCAGCTCGGCGTCCGGCAGCTCGCCCGCCAGGCGGATGCTGTCCGCGGTGGGCACGATCCGGTCGTCGTCGCCGGTGATCACCAGCACCGGTTGGTGCACATCGTTTAACTGTGCGGCAAGGTTCAGGTCGCGGCCGGCCGCGGTCAGCTCCCACAGGCCGCGATCCCAGTTTTCTGCCCGCAGCGGCAGCCGATAGCCGGCGCGCACCTCAGCGGTGATCTTGCCGGGATCGTGCCACGCCTGTTCGAGGATCTGCATCCCCTGGCTCCCGATGCGGCGCACGAGCAGCGGGCCGATACGCCGGAGCTGAGGAGTGCGCAGCAGCGGTCTGATCCAGGACGGTGCGCCGCCCGACGTATAGATCGCGGGATCAACCAAGACCAGGGCAGTCACCCGGTCGGGATGGCGCAGCGCGGCCTGCACCGCCACCGTGCCCCCCGCCGAGTTGCCGATGAGAATGGCTTGGCGGATGTTCAACTGGTCCATCAGCCCGATGAGCTGCTCGACCTGCGCCTCGGGACCGTAGGGGCTGTCCCCGGCCCAGTCACCGGGCAGCGGCCGCTCGGTGAGGCCGAACGCCGGCCGGTCGTAGGCGACCACGGTCCCCAGCTCGGCCAACGGCGCCATGACCTCGCGCCAGGAGAAG
>JAPKMS010000045.1 GCA_026645775.1 Anaerolineae bacterium | reverse complement strand
CTACCGCTCGGAGATGTCTTCGTGGATGGCTCGGGGGTGGGCGATATCGGGCCACGGGTGATCGCTGAACGCGAGACCTTGGGCCGCGATGGCTTCGTGATCGCAGTGGTGCCCATCAGCCCGGCAACCGGCGAAATCAGCGGAAAACCGGAGCTCGTCTCGCGCGGGTTTGTTTTCCTGCCGGAGAGCGGTGATCTGCTGGAGCGCGCCGCTGAGCGGGTGTGGACAGCGCTGCGGGGCGGCGGGATTAAGAAGCACCAGGCGATCATCGAGCGCACACAAGAGACGCTGAGCCGGTTCTTCTTTGAAGAGACCCGCCGCAAGCCGATGGTGGTCGCGATCGTGACGCAAGGCTGAGGCCAAACAAAAAGCTGGCAGATCGATGGCCGGAAGTGATCCCGCCCTGATCTGCCAGCCGTGCGACAAATCGCTCCGTTGAACTATTTCGCGGTCTCGATGGCGCGGGTCTCGCGCACCACCATGACCCTGATCTGCCCCGGATACTCCAGACCGTCCTCGATCCGCTTGGCGATGTCTTTGGCCAACCGGAGCGATGCCAGGTCGTCCACATCTTCCGGCTTTACAATAACACGCACCTCGCGGCCTGCCTGAATGGCATACGTCTGCTGCACGCCCGGGAACGAGTTACCGATCTCCTCCAGCGCCTGGATACGTTTCACATAGGTTTCCAGCGCCTCGCGCCGCGCACCCGGCCGGGAGCCGGAAATCGCATCAGCGGTGGTGGCGATCACGGCCTCGACTGAGAGTTGGTCGGTTTCGTGGTGATGCGAGGCAATGATGTTCACCACATCAGCCGGCACGCCATACCGCTTCGCAATATCCGCACCCACTTGCGCGTGTGCGCCCTCTACCTCGTGGCTCACCGCCTTGCCGATGTCGTGCAACAAGGCCCCCATTTTCGAGAGCTGCACGTTGGCGCCGAGCTCGGCCGCCAACATGGCCGCGATGTGCGTCGCTTCCACCGCGTGCGCAAGCTGGTTCTGGCCGTAGCTGCTCCGATACTTCAAGCGGCCCAGCAGCTTCACCATCTCCGGGTGCAGCATCTGCAGGCCGACTTCGATCACTGCCTGCTCGCCCGCTTCCTTGATGGACTTTTCGACTTCCTGCTGCGCCTTTTCGACTTCTTTTTCGATGCGGGCAGGGTGAATCCGCCCATCTTGTACCAGCCGCCCCAGCGCGATGCGCGCCACCTCGCGGCGGATCGGATCAAAGCTGGAAATGATCACCGCTTCCGGGGTGTCGTCCACCACCAGATCGACGCCCGTCACCTGCTCGATCGAGCGAATATTGCGCCCCTGGCGACCGATGATGCGGCCCTTCATTTCGTCGGTCGGCAACGGTACGCTCGCGACGGTTGTCTCAGAGACATGATCCGAGGCGACGCGCTCCATCACCCGGGTGATAATGCGCCGGGCGCGCTCATCAGCCTCAGCCATGGCCTCGGCTTCCACCTCGCGAATCTTGCGCGCCATCTCCTGGCGCGAGCTGATTTCGACCGCGGCCAGCAGCTCTTTCCGCGCCTCATCCTGGCTCATGCTGGCGATACGTTCCAGTTCCAGGCGCCGATCTTCCTCAAGCTTGGTCAGATCGGTCTCGCGCTTGTCGAGCTTGCTCTGCCGTTTATCGAGCGTGCGGTTACGGAGTTCCAACTGCTCGATCTTGCTATCCAACGATTCCTGGCGCCGCGTCAGGCGCTCTTCCGAGCGCTCCATTTCCCGACGCCGACGTTGGATGTCTTGTTCTGCTTCTTCTAGAATCTGGACCTTCTGCTCCTGGGCAGCAAGTGCGACGGTTTTGGCTTTGCTCTCAGCCTCGGCGATCAGACGCTTAGATTCTGCTTGCGCGGTTTGTGTTAGCGTCTCTGCCTCATTGCGGGCCTGGAGCTGGCGGGCCTTCATGATCTGGTAGCCAATTATCCCGCCGGCGATTGCTGCTGCCAGGAAGATCAGCAAGTCCACAATCCCACGGACCAGCGGATTTCCTGCAAAACCCATAATGGTTCCTCACTTTCAGTCAAACATTTATCAACGATAGTGTCTACGACCAGCAAGAACTGATCGCCAGATGATACCAAACTGAGCCGGGTGTACTACGGGTTTGTGTCGAGGCGTCTCAACCGGAACACAACCAGGAATGAAAAAAACGCTCGCACCACGCATCTGCGGTCGATTTCTCGGTCAGTCACCCGGGTCGACCAACTCTGAGTCGGCGCCGTTTTCGCGCGCCAACTGGTTGACAACCTCGCGGACCACACCATACGCAAAGCCGCGACGCAACAGCAAGCCGCTCACCTTACGCCGAAAGCTCATCGGATCGGTCCGCGCCAGCGCAGCCAAACGCGCCGCCTGCGGTTGCACCGCCTTGTAAGCCTCGGCCACCGGATCGCTGTCGGCCAGCGCGGCCTCAATCGCTTCGCCCGCCACCCCGCGCTGGCGCAGCTCTTGGCGCACCGCCGCGGCGCCCTTGGGACGAAACTGACGCCGGCTCTCCACCCAATACCGCGCGAATTCTGCGTCATCCAGATAGTGCTGCTCAACCAAGCGATCCAAGGCCGCTTCAATCACCTCAGCATCGAGTCCGGCCTGGTCCAAATGCCGGCGAACCTCTTCCCGGCTGCGCGGCCGGACACTCAGGTAGCGCACAGCCCGATCGTAGGCTTTCTGAAGCGCATCCACCTCGCGCAATTGCGCGATTTGCAGGTCATCCAGATATTGACCGATCCGTAGCCCCGCGGCTTCCAACGCCGGCAGGGCGAGCGCGAACTGGCCATCCAGGTAAACGTTAACCCGGTCGGCGGTATGTTGTTGGAAAGCCATCCGCGTAATGCACCCAGCCATACGAAAAACACAAAAAAGCTGTGATCACAGCAGGCCATCCGGCCTCTGCACCACAGCTTTCTTTCTCTTGCATACGCGCCAAAACCGAACTCTGCCGTGCAGGCATCAGCACGTTTCAGGTTCGGACACGGAGAGCACCGGGCTTGCCGGTTATACCCGAATGGCGGCCGGCTCAACCATGAGAACCAGCCTGCCCGCCTATGCAGGTATGCGGTAATCCTGCGACCTGAGCTTCTGTAACTCAGGCCAACGTGCGCACCATGTCGCCTTCAGGCCCCAGCGCCTGGCCGCGCTGTGCGCGCACGTCGTCGTCTTTAGGTCACCGGGTGAGCGGTCAATACAAGCTACTCCCGCGAGTCTTCAGTGCTAACGCCTCATGACGGCGCTTCAGTTCGTCCAAGATAAGCTGCAGTTCAGAGTCCCGGTTTACGCCGGAAATTCACTTATTCCCCGTCGCTCTCCGCGTCATCTTCTTCCGACGGAATCGCGACTTGGATGGGCGCCAGGGTCGATTGTGCGCGAATCACGGCCTCAATGCGATCGATGATCGCGGGCGAGTTCTCCAGGAATTCCTTAGCGTTCTCGCGTCCCTGGCCCAAGCGCGTCCCCTCAAAGCTGTAAAACGCGCCGCGCTTTTCGATGATGTCCATGGTCGTGCCCAGATCCAGCAAATCGCCCGATTTGCTGATCCCTTTGTTGTACATGATGTCGAACTCGGCTTGCCGGAACGGCGGAGCGACCTTGTTCTTCTTGATGGTCACGCGCGTCCGGCTACCGACCGTCTGTCCACCCTGCTTGATCCCCTCGATGCGGCGCACGTCCATCCGCACGCTGGCGTAAAACTTCAGCGCCAGGCCGCCCGTGGTGGTCTCAGGGTTGCCGAACATCACGCCGATTTTTTGGCGGAGCTGATTCGTGAAAATGAGGGCTGTATTGCTCGTTTTGATGGCGCCTACCAGCTTACGCAAAGCTTGCGACATGAGACGCGCCTGCAAACCCATGTGGCTATCGCCCATCTCGCCCTCGATCTCAGCGCGCGGCACCAGCGCAGCCACCGAGTCGATCACCACCACATCTATCGCATTGGAGCGAATCAGGGCCTCTGCGATCTCCAGCGCCTGCTCGCCGGTATCGGGCTGGGAAATGTACAGGTCATCCACCTTGACGCCGCACTTGCGCGCGTACTCGGGATCCAGCGCATGCTCCACGTCGATAAACGCCGCGATCCCGCCCGCCTTCTGGGCTTCCGCGATGATATGTTGACAGAGTGTGGTCTTGCCAGACGATTCCGGGCCGTAGATTTCAGTGATACGCCCGCGCGGCACCCCGCCGATGCCCAGCGCCAAGTCGAGAGAGAGCGCGCCGGTAGAGATCGCGCCGACCTTCAAACGTTCGGCTTCGCCCAGCTTCATCACCGTGCCCTCACCGAAACGTTTCTTCAAGCTTGCCAATGTGGTATCCAAGGCCTTCAGCCGCGCATTTTCCGCCATAGATTCGCTCCCTGAGTCTCACTCACCCGTAAACAAAGAACCGTGCAATTCGTACTGGATAGGACAACAACCTGATGACGAGTGTACACTAGGCAATAGAAAAACGCAAGTTGCACAGCAAGAGAACAAATGTTCCGTCCCGCAAGTCGCAGTCAAAAATAGCGTAGCCGGCTGCGTATTCCCAGGGCAGTCGGCCACGCCAATCGGGTCTCTTCAGGGTCCAGTTCAGCACATCATGGTGCACACTGCGTGCGCGTCCCGTGGTGTTTAAACGAAAACGAGCAGTACGGCCCAGAGACGTTGTTCACAACAAATGTCGTAATTGCCTCGAACGCCATCGGGCTCTGGCCCAGGCTAAAGGCGCCAACCGTCGTTCGGCTGCAACCATAAACACACCCAAAGGGCGAGGCAGCGATAGTCTGCTGCACCTGGAACTCGCCCGTAGCCGGATCGATCCCGCCCTGTGACAAACCGGATTGGAACGACATGGACAGCGTCGCACCTGTTTGCGCGACCACTGAGTCCGCCGGAAGCGGCAAGGCCACACCGCCCGGACAGTCGGTCACCATGTCCGTGGCCGTCGTGTAGTATGTGCCGGATACCTGGCCGGTGGGGCAGACGCTGCCCAAGATCACTGGCAAAAACGCGCGCGTCGGGGTTTCGCCTGGGCGCCCGGCCCACGCGGTCAGCCCGGTCATACCGGCCAAGAGCGACAACAGCGTCAATGCGAGGACAGCGCCCAGCCGCCCAGCTTTGCGTGATCCACTCATGTTAACACGCTCCTTCGAAAATGCGCGACACCGGGATTCACCACAGAGACGCAGAGTGCGCAGCAGCATTCCCGGTCTCGGCCTCCGCGGCCTCTGCGGTGCGGCACATTTTTCATCCGCCAACGGTGAGCCAACGGCGCATGGCCAACTCCCATGAGTTACTTGCTCCAGCTCACAACGCGCTCGGCAGCAAAATCGTACTTGAGCGCGATTCCACCGAGGACTTGGGGCAAAAGCAGCACCTGACTCGAGCCATCGGCATTCATTCGATACAGGCGCCAGGCGCCATCCCGGTCGCTGAGAAACACGATGTGGGCACCATCAGGCGACCAGGCCGGCGCCACGTTATTGGGCGCGACTTTGCCGTCGGCCGGCGGCGCAGTGAGGCGGGCCAGGGTTCGGCCGGCTGCATCGAGCAAGAAGATATCGGCGTGATCGTGCACGTGCACCTGCACGGCGATGCGTTGGCCGTCGGGTGACCAGACCGGGCTGCTGTACGCGGCATCTTGCACCAGCGGCCGCGCTGCGCTGTCAGCGGTCGCGAGTTGCAGCCCGCCGCCGCCACGATACAGGATCTCGGCCTGCCGTGGACGCCAGCTCAACGACTGAACATCAATTGTGGCAGAGATATCCAGCCAGCCCCCACCTTCGGCGTCTACCCGGACCAGCGCATATTCCTGCCCGATGCGCACTTCGAAATCGCTGATGCAGTACTGCCGGCCCTGGATCACCTGACACTCTTGACCGCCGAAAAAGCTCCGGACCTGATCTTCCGGGAAACAGCCCGTCGGGGTCTGAAGACAGTTGTAGTTGCGCGTCTGCCTGATGAAGGCCAACTTACTGCCGTCCGAGTTCCACGTCGGGCTGCGCGGGCGGTTCGTCTGTGCGACGCGGCGCTCCTCAGCGGTAGCCAGATTCAGCACATAGAGGCTGTTTGGCGAATCCCAGCGGGTATAGGCCAGCCGCGTTCCATCGGGCGAGAGCGCCGGATCTATGCCCGCAGCAACGCGCCGCAAGCCGGTGCCATCGGCGTTCACCAGGTAAATATCCCCGCCGATAGAGGTCGCAAACGCGATTTTGCCGGCCAGCCGCACGGGCGTTGCGGTGCGCGCCCCGGGCGTGCTCGCGGCCGAAGCCGTGGCCCGGGTGGGCGCGGCGGCCGTCTTCTCCACCACGGGCAAGGTAGCCGCATCACCGAGCAGTTTCACGGCCGCGGCTGAGACCCATGCGGAGGATGCTTCGTCCTTGCCGAAGGCCACCCAGAACCACTTCCCATCCGCGCTGCGCCCTTCTGCTTTGAGCACATCGGAGCCGGGCACTTGCGCGACCACCGCCGCGCCCGCTTGGGGCGCCGCCCGCAGCACCACGGCCGAGCTCAGGCCCAAGGCCATGATCCGGGGGGTGTGGGCGACGGGCGTTACGCTCGCTTCGGGCGCCGCCGTCGCGGCAGCTTGGCTTGGGCTGACCGCGGTTGGCACGGCGGTCGCGCGCGCGGCAGGTGGCTGTGCGGTCGGGGAGGCAGCCGCCGCGGGCGGCAACAGGATCGGAGTCGGCGTCGGAGTGACCGCCGATTGAACAAGCACCTGGCAGCCGGTCATGCTCACCGCCGCGGCCAGGCAAGCCGCCAATTGAAAAACGCTGCGCAGGGCACGTTGCCTCGGCCCCCCGTGCGCAATGCGTTGCACCGTCACAACACTGCTCTCAAGAACACTCATTGGCACTCCCTGTCGCGCCATACGTCACACAGCGCGACCTCCATGGTCCACGCCATCGCTTGCTGCGTTTGGCCGGATTTTTCGGTCTACTCATAGCGCAGGGCGTCGATCGGGTTCAGCTTCGACGCCCGCGTTGCCGGGTAGATGCCGAAGAACAGGCCCACCGCAGCCGAGAACCCTGTCGCAAGCATGATCGATTGCGCCGTGACGACCGCGGTCAGATCGCTCTGAAGCCGCGAGATGCCGAACGCGCCAGCCACGCCCAGCAGGATACCCAAGATGCCGCCGATCAGCGACAGCACCACCGACTCGATGAGGAATTGGCCCAAGATATCGCGGCGCTTGGCGCCAACCGCCTTGCGCAGGCCAATTTCGCGGGTGCGTTCGGTCACCGACACCAGCATGATATTCATAATGCCGATGCCGCCCACCAGCAAGCTGATGCCGGCAATCGCGCCCAAGAAAATCGTCAGCACCCCAGTGATCTGACCAAAGATCGCGAGCAGGTCGCGCTGGTTGATCACCGTAAAATCATCCGCATCCTGGAACCGGATATCGTGGCGCGTCCGCAGGAGCTCGGAAATCTCGGAGGCGGCGGCCTCCATCCGGTTCTCGCTGACCACCTGCGTATAGATGACCGACAGGATCGGCTCGCCCTGGTTGGTGAAAAGCCTCGGGAAAAGCCGCTGATGTCCCGTGCTCAACGGCACCATCACGATCTCATCCTGGTTGCCGGTCATGCTGTTGGCCCCGCCCTTTGACTTGAGGACACCGATGACCTTGAACGGGATCTTGTTCACCTCGATCGTCGCGCCAATGGGATAGATCCCCTCTTGCACCAGCAGGCGATCGGCAATGCTGCTGCCTAAAACAGCCACACGCGCCCGCGAGGCCACGTCATCATCACTGATGAAGCTGCCATATTCCACAACGTAGTTGCGCACGCTGGCATACGTCGGCGTGACACCGGAGATGCTCAACCGGAGGGTGGTTTTGCCGTAGCTGACATCCAGTGAGCCCATGGCCTCGGGCGCCACCTGGACCACGTCCGGGACGTTCAGGGGATCGGCGATCGCCTCAGCATCTCGCAGCGTCAACGGTAGCCCGCTGGTGGGGCGCGCGCTGCGCTGACCGGACCCGAGGTTGCCTGACACCACAAAGAGCAGGTTAGTCCCCACGCTTTGCAGTTGTTTGGTGACCAGGTTCTGCACGCCCTGGCCCACCGACAGCAGCGTGATGACAGCCCCGACACCGATCACGATGCCCAGCATGGTCAAAGCGGAGCGCATTTTGTTCACGGCGAGCGCGCGCAGCGCCAGACGAAGTTGTTCAATCGCGTTCATTACTCAACAGCCCCTGGGCATGCCAATTTGCTGCCGATACGCGGAGCCCCCCGCGACACGCGGCTCAGGCACGACTTCATCGCTGGCAATTTCCCCATCAAACATGTGCACAATGCGGCGCGTATGCTCGGCAATGTCGGGCTCATGCGTCACGAGGACGATGGTGATTCCGCTTTCTACATTCAGCTTCTGGAAGAGGCCCATCACCTCAGCGCCGGCCCGCGAGTCCAGGTTGCCGGTTGGTTCGTCGGCCAGGATGATGCTGGGGCTGTTCACCAGGGCCCGGGCAATCGCCACGCGCTGCTGCTGGCCGCCGGAGAGCTCATTGGGCCGGTGATACATGCGCTCGGCCAGACCCACCGCTTCCAGCGCAGCCTTTGCCCGGCTGCGGCGATCGCGGGCGCCTGCATAGATCAGCGGCAATTCCACGTTCTGCAAGGCATCGGTGCGCGCCAGGAGATTAAAACTCTGGAAAACAAACCCGAGGCGGCGGCTGCGCACGGAAGCCAGCGCATCATCTTTCATACTGGAGACATCCTCGCCCACCAGCCGATACGTGCCCGATGTGGGTTGGTCCAGGCAGCCGATGATATTCATGAGCGTTGACTTGCCCGAGCCCGACGGCCCCATGATCGCGACCATCTCACCCTGGCAAATCTTGAGGGACACGCCGCGCAGAGCTTGCACTTGCACATCCCCCATCTGGTAGATCTTGGTGATGTCTTGAAGCTCGATAACCGGTCCGGACCCTGATGCATCATTCATCTTGATCTCAATCTCCCCGCTTACGCGCCGAGAAGTCCTGTTAGTTGCCGGTAAACGTCTGTTGAAGTTGTTCAAGGCTGGTGCGGGTGCGAATCACGAGTTGGTCGCCCTCATTGACGCCTTCGCGGACTTCAGCCTGCTGATCGCCCCGCAGGCCCAAGCGCACTTCCACCTTTTGCGGGACGCCGCCGACAAGGAGCTCGACGAAAGTCCGCCCGGTTTCGCGTTCAAGCTGCACCGCGCGATTTGGGATCAGCACGATGCCGGTGCGGGTGGCGCTGATGATCGTGGCCGTCGCGCTCATGCCAGCACGCAGCACCGCATCCGTGGGATCGATGTCGATCCGCACTTTATACGATACGCCGCCGGTGGCCGTCGTCTGCGCGGCAGGAGCAACCCGCAGCACCGTCCCGGTCAGCTTCGCATCGGTCAACGCGTCCACTTCAATCGTGACCGTCTGGCCCTCAGCGATGCCGGCGACATCGACCTCATCCACCAACACATCCAGATGAAACTTGCTGATATCCGCCAAACCGATCGCCGGCGCGCTGAGTGAAGTCGGCGCGCCCACCACGAGGTTCACCACCGTCACCACCCCGGCCCAGGGCGCCACAATGCGCGCGTTCGTCAGGCGGCGCTGCGCCTGTTCGACTGCGATCTGGGCCTGCTCCACGCCGGCCTGGGTGATGGCCCGCTGCGCTTCGGAGGGCTTCGCGTTCAGCCGATCAAAGCTGGCCTGGGCCTGGGCAACCGAGGCCTGGGCCTGGGCGATCTGCGCCGCGGTAGCGCCCTTCGACGCGACCCGGTAGTTGGCCTGGGCCAGCTCATAGTTGTTTGTGGCCTGCTGCAACTGCAACGATTGCGGCAGCATGGCGACGTTCGGCATATCCTTGACCATGTTGTACACGGCCTGAGCCTGCTCCAACGCGGCAAACGCTTGCTTCACTTGAGCCTCGGCGCTCGCCAGTTGGTCCTTGTCGACACCCTTCAGCAACTGCTGATACGCGGTTTTGGCGCTGTTCAACGCAGCCTGGGCGGCGGCCACGTCGCTATCACTCGGCCCTTGATCAAGCTGCCGGAGCTGAGCCTCGGCCTGGTGCAAACCGACCTCGGCCTGGCGCAGGGCCAACGCCAAATCAGCCGTATCAAGCTCGGCCAACACCTGGCCCGCCTGAACCTGCGCGCCCGGCACCACGTTGACCTTGACGACGGTGCCGGTCGACGGGAACGTCAGGCTCGCCTCACGTTCGGGCAAGACTGCACCGGTGGCGCTAACGGTTGCCGAGATATCGCCTCGCACGGCAGACACAAGCTCGTAGTTGGGGGCCTGAGCGGTGTTCGCACGATTCACACGCTGGTAGATGAACCATCCGCCTGCTGCCACCCCCACAATCGCCAGAATGATAAGCGCTGCTTTCCGCATAATTGGACTCCTCGAAAACCTCTCAATTTGGTTTACAGTGATATGATACCAGTGTATTATAACGCTTTTTCCGCAGTTGCGCTGCAAGGCACATTCCCGATGTGTTGCGCAATGCGCCGCATCATACCACAGCATCGTTAGAATGGCATGAGAAGGCTGGTTGATTCCGACAGCCGCGCTGAACCGACCGAGGTCGTTAGTCCCTTGTCAATAGTTGCACAAGAATCACACTTGTGTTATCATATCAATGCCTGCTTCACAAAGAATACACGAACCGGCCACAGGCGGAGTACGACCTGGCGCCGGAACACAAGGCAAGCCCTATGCTTGCAAAGGAGCAAAAATGACACGACGCACAATCCCCGATATTGTCATCGGAAGGCTTCCGGTCTACTTGCGCGCGCTGAACTTCCTGATCGCCGAAGGACGCCAGATCACCTCTTCCCAGGAGTTGGGGGACCGGCTGGGAATCTCCTCAGCCCAGATTCGCAAGGACCTTTCGCACTTCGGCGAATTTGGCAAGCAGGGCACCGGTTACGACATCAACTTCCTCTATGACCAACTGCGCCAGATCCTGAAAGTCAACCGCATGTGGGACGTGGTGTTGGTAGGTGCGGGCAACCTGGGCAAAGCCATCGCCGATTACGGCGGGTTTGCCGGCAAGGGGTTCAGCATCAAGGCGATTTTCGACACAGCGCCCGAAAAAGTCGGTCTGGCGATGGGCATCGATAATCGCATCGTGCAGCCGATTGGCGAGTTAGCAGACACGATCCGCACCAAAGGCATCATCGTCGGCATTATCGCGACCCCGGCTGAGGAAGCGCAGGCCGTCGCGCGCACGATGGTGGACGCGGGGATCAAGGCGATCCTGAACTATGCGCCGATCACCCTGACAGTGCCCTCCAATGTGCGCGTCCAATACATCGATCCGGTGGTGGGCCTGCAGCGCATGACGTACTACCTGCAAGGTTGAGCTAACGGCATTTCTGGCTGTGCGGCCCCCTGCTTTCGCCCGTTCATCCGATGCGCCAGCCTCCTCTCTCTCCGTGCAAGAGAAGGGAGGCCGGCGCATCGTGATCTTCCCCGCCGAATGTCAGTTATGCTTGCTTCCATGACCCTAATCATAAACACCAGAGAGGGAGGGTGCTAGAATACCTCTGCGCTACGCTGCCGCCAGTCTGGCAGCAGTGGCGCGTCGGACGGGGATCACCCCGTCCCGATGTTGGGTCATTGCGAGAACGGAGGAGTGGCAATGCGGGGCAAGCGTGTGGTGGCAGATATTATGACACCAGGCCCAGTGACCGTGACACCGCGCAACGCTATCCGGACCGCCATCAACTTGATGCGTGAGGGCGGTTACAGGAGGCTGCCGGTGATCGACCGTGGGCGGCTCGTGGGCATCATCACCGACCGCGACCTCCGCCGCGCCGCCAATTCTCCGTTTGTGGTCCGCGAGCAGTGGTACGACAACTTCATCCTCGACCATATTGAAGTGGGTTCCTGCATGACGCCCAACCCGCTGACCGTCGAGCCGTCCGCTTCCATCGCCGATGCTGCGCGTCTGCTGCGCAACCACAAGATCGGCGGCCTGCCAGTGGTCGCGGATAACCAGTTAGTGGGCATCATCACCGAAACAGATTTGCTCGACTTTCTGATCGAGTTGCTCGCGGACGAAGCTCAGCCAGCTTGAGCCCTTCGTCATGGATGTGATGCCTTCTTCTGACGGCACCTGCGGTGTAATCGCAGGTGTCTGCTTACTTAAGGGTGTGTAGCGTAATGTTTAGTAAAGCCGATCTGATCTTCTTGCATGCACCGAGTGTTTACGATTTCCGCAAGCACTCCATCCTGTATGGCCCCGTCAGTGATCTGGTACCCTCTACGCCCGTCTTCGAGATGTACCCCATTGGCTTCACCACCATGGCCGAATACCTGGAGCGCCATGACATGCACGTGCGAATCCTCAATCTCGCCGTGCGCATGTTGAATGATGAAAACTTCGATCCTGAACCGCTCATTGCGGGGCTCAATCCGCTGGCGTTCGGCATCGATCTGCACTGGTTGCCTCACGCCCACGGCGCCCTGGCCGTGGCCGAGATGGTGAAGCGATATCATCCCAAGACGCCCATCATCTTCGGCGGGTTTTCATCCACCTATTTCCATGAGGAGTTGATCCGCTACCCCTTTGTGGATTTTGTCGTGCGGGGCGATTCGGCGGAGGAACCACTGCGCCAGTTGATGGCCCATCTGCGCGGCGCGCGCAATGCACCTGCGCATCTCCGCGACATCCCCAATCTTACCTGGAAAGACCACGATGGCACGGTTGTGGTCAACCCGCTCACCTATCGGCCCGACAACCTGGACCATGTCATGCTGGATTACCGTTACGTGGTGCGGGCGGCTGCGCGCGAGCTGAATATGGGCAGCTACGTGCCGTTCAAGGATTGGATGGATTACCCCATCATGGCGGCCCTCAGTTGCCGCGGCTGCACCCAGAGTTGTGTCATCTGCGGCGGGTCGGCCGCGGCCTTCAAGCAGATGCACGGGCGCACCAAGCCCGCCTTCCGCGACCCCGAGCAGCTTGCCAAAGACGTGCGGCGCGTCTCCGGCATGAGCCGGGGGCCGGTTTTTATCCTCGGCGATCTGCGCCAGGCCGGCCGCGGCTACGCCCAGCGCTTCTTCGACGCCATCCGTGGCTTTGATGGCCCGGTCATCACCGAAATCTTCTCGCCGGCCTCGCGCGAATTTCTGCAGCAGATGGCTGACGCGCTGCCGAACTTCTCCCTGGAAGTGTCGCTGGAGAGCCACGATCCGGTGGTCCGCTACGCGTTCGGCAAGCAGTACAACAACCAACCCATCGAGCGCACCCTGGCGGACGCGCTGGACGTGGGCGCCAAGCGGCTGGACGTCTTCTTTATGAGCGGCCTGCCGCAGCAAACCGCTGAATCGGTGCTGGACACCATCGACTACTGCGAAGAGCTGCTGCGCCGATTCGGCAAGGATGGCCGGCTAGCGCCGTTTATCTCGCCGCTGGCGCCGTTCCTGGATCCTGGCAGCCGCGGCTTCGAAAACCCGGACGAGCACGGCTACCGTCTGTTTGCCCGCACGCTAGAGGAACACCGGCGCCGCCTGGTCGCCCCAAGCTGGAAGTATGTGCTAAACTACGAGACGCGCTGGATGAGCCGCGATCAGTTAGTCGATGTGACCTATGCGGCCGGCAAGCGCCTGAACCGCGTCAAGGCCGAGTACGGGCTAGTGTCGGCCGCGCAGGCTGAGGCGACCGAGCATCGCATCGACTGGGCGACCCGGCTCATCACGGAAATCGATCGCCTGGTCGCGACGGCTGACCCGGATGAATTCCAACGCGAAATGACGCGGCTCCGTCCCGAGATCGAGCAGACCAATATGTCGACAGTGTGCGACAAACGCGAACTGAACCTCAAAGTCGACGGGCCAAGGTTAAACTACGGCCAGGTGGCGCAGATGCTGGTGGAAGATGGGCTCTCGCAGCTCAGTCGGCGCCTGACGGCGCCTTTCCGCCGGCCGGCGCCCGCTTTGGGTTCGCAAGATTCCTAAGGGCTATTGGGGACTGTAAGCCGGTTATCCGGGGTTTTATGATCGATTCAGCCCGTTCTTAACCGGCTATCACCTGCCTGAAGCCGCCGTTGCAACGGCGGCAGGCCAACTCCATACGTTGTCCAAGGAGATAACAGGCATGGCAAGCACCATCAAAGGTACGATTGTCATTGAAGTCGATCGGTGCAAAGGATGTGAGCTGTGCACGACGGTGTGCCCGCAAGACATCCTGCACATGGGCCGGGGCCGCTTCAACGCCCGCGGCTATCGGCCGGTTGAGCTGGTGGACCCCACCGGCAAATGCACGGGCTGCGCATTGTGTGCGCTCATCTGCCCGGATGTTGTATTGAGTGTCTACCGCTATGACGCCCGGCGCGCGCCGGGCGCCTGAGTCCAGGAGGAGCCATCGCATGACCGCCAAACGGGAGCTCTGGAAAGGCAACGAAGCCATTGCAGAGGCCGCCATCCGAGGGGGGGTGGAGGCATTCTTCGGCTACCCGATCACGCCACAGACGGAATTACTGGAATACATGTCTGTGCGCATGCCCGAATTGGGCCGCACCTTCTTGCAAGCTGAAAGCGAGGTCGCATCTATCAATATGGTTTATGGCGCCGCCTGTGGGGGGATGCGGGCCATGAGCTCTTCATCCAGCCCCGGCATCAGCCTGATGCAGGAAGGGTTGTCGTACATCGCCGCATCTGAAGTACCGGCCGTGCTGGTGGATGTGATGCGCGGCGGGCCAGGCCTGGGCAATATCCAACCCAGCCAGTCCGACTACTTCCAGATGACCCGCTCGGCCGGACATGGCGATTTCCACCCCCTCGTCCTGGCGCCGAGCACCGTGCAGGAAGCGGTGGATTTGATGTACGAGGCGTTTCCGCTGGCCGAGAAATATCGCACCCTCGTCATCCTGGCCGCGGACGGTTCGCTGGGCCAGATGATGGAGCCGGCCACGATGCCGCCGATGCGGCCTCCGCTGACGGAGGCCGAGCGCGGCGACTGGGCGGTGCGCGGCAAAGGCAACCGCGAAAAACGCATCATCACCTCGCTCTTCCTCAAAGAGCCGGAACTGGAGGCCCTGAACCACAAGCTGCAAGCGAAGCTCAGCCAGATCGCAGAAACCGAACGCCGCTGGGAGGAGATCCAAACCGAGGACGCCGAGTATTTGGTGGTGGCCTACGGTTCGGTCGGCCGCACGTGTAAGACGGTCGTGCGCGAGGCGCGCGCCCAAGGCGTCAAAGTCGGGTTGTTCCGCCCCATCAGCTTGTGGCCGTTCCCGTGGCCGCGGCTGCGCGAGTTGGCCGCGGGCAAGCGGGCCATCCTGGTTTCGGAGATGAGCGCCGGGCAAATGCTGGAAGATGTCCGGTTAGCGGTGGAAGGCCAATGCCCGGTGGATTTCTACGGCCGTATGGGCGGCGTGATCCCGCTGCCCGATGAAATCCTTGAGGCGTTACACAGGGTCGTAGCCACCTATCGCCCGGCGGTTGACAGCGCCGAGCCGCGATCCGAGTGATAGGGAGAGGAGGTCAACGATGACTGACAACAGGCCGATTAACGGCCCCGATAACATCATTTCACCCGAACAGATCATTGCGCAGGGCGAGGTGGTCTATCAACGCCCTGACGCACTGTCGGACGCCCAGACGCACTATTGTCCCGGCTGCACCCACGGCATCATCCACCGGCTGATCGGCGAGGCCATTGACGAGCTGGGGATCCAGGGCAAGACGATCATGGTGGCGCCGGTGGGCTGTTCGGTGTTAATGTACTACTATTTTGATGTGGATGGCGTGGAGGCGGCGCACGGCCGCGCGCCGGCCATGGCCACCGGCTTGAAGCGAACTCAGCCGGACAAAATCGTGTTCACCTACCAGGGCGATGGCGACCTGGCATCCATCGGTGCCGCCGAGATCCTGCATGCGGCCAATCGCGGCGAGAATATCTCCGTCTTCTTCGTCAATAACGCCGTCTACGGGATGACCAGCGGGCAGATGGCCCCAACCAGCCTGCCGGGTCAGATCACCACGTCATCGCCCCTGGGCCGCGATGTCAAAGTGCACGGCTTCCCCATGCGGATGGCCGAAATCATCGCTGGGCTGCCCGGTGCGGCCTACGTGGTGCGCCGATCGGTGTACGATGCGCGCACCATCCGCCAGGCCAAAAAGGCGGTGCTGACTGCCTTCAAGACGCAACAGGCCGGCCTGGGCATGAGCATGGTCGAATTCCTGTCGAGCTGCCCCACCAACTGGCACATGTCACCTGCCGAGTCCCTCACGTGGATCCGGGACACGATGGTGCCGTATTATCCGCTGGGAGATTTCAAAGTTGCGGAAGAAGTGAAGGCGTTGGGTTAGGTCGGTAGATCGGTAGACTGGTAGATTGGGGATTAAGTCGCCGGTTCACCCAGTTACCAATTTCCCGATCTACCCGTTAATCACGCCTGGCAAAGGAGCCAATGATGCATCAGGAAATCATCTTCTCAGGTTTCGGCGGACAAGGGGCGCTGTTTGCGGGGCAATTGTTGGCCTACGCGGCGCTGGATTCCGGCCTGCAGGTCACCTGGATCCCGTCCTACGGGCCGGAGATGCGCGGCGGCACCGCGCACTGCACCGTTGTGATCTCGGATGAGCCCATCGGCTCGCCGCTGGTCCGCCGGCCGGCTTCGGTTGTGGCGCTGAATCTGCCTTCGTTTGAAAAATACGAGCCGCTCGTCAAACCGGGTGGCTGGCTGGTCTATAACGCGTCGCTGGTTCCTCTGCAGCCTTCACGCACCGACATCCGGTACGCTGCTGTGCCGGCCAATGTCATCGCCGAAGAGCTGGGGAACGTACGCCAGGCAAACGTGGCGCTGTTGGGCGCCTACCTGGCGGCGACGCATCTGATGCCGCTGGAGGCTGTGGAGGTCGCGCTGGATAACCACCTGTCGGAGCGCCAGCGCCGCTACCTCGCGAGCAACAAGGAGACCTTGCGGCGCGGGGCCGCACATGCCGAGCGCCTGGCCGCCGGCCATGAGACAATTTCTGGCTGATCTCAACGAGGAGGTTGAGTTAATGTCGACCCTATGGCAAAGCCGTTATGCCCAGCGCAACCAGCGCATGGGGCGTTCGATCATTCGTGAGCTATTGAAGTTTACCCAGCAGCCCGATCTGATCTCGTTTGCGGGGGGTATGCCCGCACCGGAGCTGTTGCCGGCCGAAAGGGCACAAGACGCCGCCTGCCGGATATTGAGCGAACATGGTTCCCAGGCCTTGCAGTATGGCCCCACCGAAGGCTTCCCGCCGCTGCGCGAATTTATCTGCGAGCGGATGAACCGCTACGGCATCACCGCGAAGCCCGGCAACGTCTTCCTCACCACCGGCTCCCAGCAGGCGCTGGACCTGATCGGCAAGCTGCTGATCAATCCCGGCGACCGGGTGTTGGTTGAAGAGCCGACCTACCTGGGTGCGCTGCAAGCCTGGAACGCCTATCAGGCCGAGTACGTCTCGGTGCCCAGCGACGATCACGGGCTGCGCACCGACTTACTGGAAGAGGCATTGCGGGTCGGGCCGAAGTTCATGTACATCCTGCCCAATTTCCAGAATCCCGGCGGCACGACCCTGCCGCTGGAGCGGCGCCTCGATCTGGTGCAGCTCTCAAACAAGTACGGCATCCCGCTGGTGGAGGATGACCCGTACGGCGCGCTGCGCTACGAGGGCGAGAATTTGCCGCCATTGGTCGCGCTGGATGCCGACTTCCAAGCGGAAACCGGCCAGGATGGCCACGGATTCATGGAGGGCAATGTCGTCTACCTGGGCACCTTCTCGAAGACCCTGGCGCCGGGCCTGCGCATCGGGTGGGTGTGTGCGCCGGAGGAGGTCATCGACCGGCTGGTGATGGGGAAACAGGGCGCAGATCTCCACAGCAGCGGCTTTGATCAAATGTTGGCTTACGAGATGGTCAAAGATGGCTTCATGGATGAGCACATCCAGGTATTGCGGAAGGTTTACGGCGCGCGGCGCGACGTGATGTTGGCCGCGCTGGCACGTTACTTCCCGGCGGGCTGTTCCTGGACACGGCCTGAGGGCGGCCTGTTCCTCTGGGCGCGCGTGCCTGAGTGGATCGACACCGCCGAGATGTTGGGGGAGGCCGTCCAGGCCAAAGTCGCCTACGTGCCCGGCTTTGCCTTTTTCCCGGACCCAGAGCGCGGGCGCAACACCATGCGTCTGAATTTTTCCAACGCGCAGCCCGAGCAAATTGAAGAAGGCATCCGCCGGCTGGGCGGGCTCTTGCGCGCAAAAATCAGCCGGCACAATCGAACCGAAGGCGTGATTAGCCTCTCGGAGGAGTAGTTTGCATGGAACGAACCCGCGTGCGCGAGATTATGACCAGTCCTTGCGTTGTAGTGACGCCGGACACGACGTTGCCGGCCGCCAATGCGTTGATGAAAGAAAAGCGCATCCGCCATCTGCCTGTCGTCGAAAACGGCCGGCTGGTCGGCATCGTCAGCCGCGGCGACTTGCGCGAGGCCTCGATCGGCGCCAGCCTCAACGCCGACTCGTATGAGCTGCACTTCATGCTCAGCCGGCTGACCGCGGGCAAGCTGATGACGCGCAAGGTCTTCACCGTCACCCCTGACGCGCCCGTGGTGTTCGCCGCCGAGTTGATGACCGAGAACAAGATCTCAGGCCTGCCAGTGGTGGATCCGCAGGGCGGCGTGATCGGCATCGTCACTGAGTCGGATCTACTGAAGATGTTGGTGCGCAAAATTCGCGAAACCGAGGAGCCAGAGCCCGAAGAGAAGCCATGAACGAAGCGCTCGCGCGTTACGCGCGCCAGGTCATCTACCCCGGCATCGGCGAGGCCGGACAGCAAGCCCTGCTGGCGGCCCACGTCACCATCATCGGCGTGGGCGCCACTGGCTCGGTGCTGGCCAACCACCTGGCGCGGGCCGGGGTGGGCCACCTGCGCCTGGTGGATCGCGACTTCGTCGAGCTGAACAACCTGCAGCGCCAGCTCCTCTATGACGAGGATGACGTCGCGGCCGTGCTGCCCAAGGCAGCCGCGGCCGCGGCCAAGCTGCGGCGCATCAACAGCACGATCGCCATCGAGGCGGTCGTAGCCGACGTCGGCCCGGGTAACATCGCCGGCCTCATCGCAGACGCCGACGTGGTGCTGGATGGCACCGACAACTTCGCCACGCGCTACCTGATCAACGACGCGTGCGTCAAGCTGGGAAAACCGTGGGTCTACTGCGGCGTGCTGGCCACCTACGGCATGACCCACACCGTGCGGCCGGGCGTGACCCCCTGTCTCCGCTGCATGATGGGCGAACTGCCCGCGCCCGGCACGGTGCCCACGTGCGACACGGCCGGCATCATCGGCCCCATCGTCGCGCTGATGGGCTCCATCGTCGCGGCCGAGACGCTCAAGCTGATCGTGGGCCGCGGCGACCTGAACGATGGCATGGTGCACGTCGATCTCTGGGACGGGACCTACGAGCGGTTCGAGTTGGGAAAACCGCAGCCCGACTGTCCGGCGTGCGGACAACGCCAGTTCGAATTCCTGAACGCGGAGGCCGGAAGCCGCGTCACCGCGTTGTGCGGCCGCGACGCCGTGCAGGTGAGCGTCACAGGGGGGCACAGCTTGGACCTCGCAGCCCTGGCCGAGCGGCTCAAGGCCGCGACGGACCAGGTGCGCGTGAACGCCTACCTCCTGCGCGCCCAGATCGACGGCTATGAGTTCACCGTCTTTCCCGACGGCCGCGCCATTATCAAGGGCACCAACGACGAAGCCGCGGCCGCGACGTTGTATGCGAAGTATGTGGGGATGTGAAGTGCATGAACGCCAGCCCGATTACCCTGGCCACCTTCATCCCTGCCCACCTGCCAGCCCTGGTCGAGTTTCTCAACCGGGTGCTGGCAGGACATCGCCATTGGGCGCCGATCACCGAGGCCGATTTCGCCGAGCGCGTCCTGGCGCAGCCGGGCTTCGATGCGAAGGGGCTGTTCCTGGCCCTGGATGGGACGCGCGTCGTAGGCGGCGCCCACGCGATCAAACCCTCGCCCCACTCGCCCTCGTTCCGCATGGGCGAGGCCCGGCATCACATCGCCTGGCTGGCCGTGGCGCCGGAGGTTCGCGGCCGGGAGGTGGGCAACACCCTCCTGACTGCCGCCGAGGATTACCTGTACTACTGCCCCATCTACTTCGCGGCGTACGACGCGCCCTTTTACGGCATCCTGGAAAAACTGTGGGCGCCGTGGTACGGCTCCACCGAGCACATGGCCGTCAGCGCGGTCAACGACAAGGAGCTGGTGGCCTGGCTGGGCGCGCACAGCTACCAGGCAGTCAGCCCCGGAGACGTGAGCCTGCGCGCCGGGTTGCAGGGCTGCACACCGCCCGCGGACCCCGGCCTGGCGAGCCGTGACCTGCGCCTGGCACCCATCAACGAGCGCGCGCCGTGGGTGGGTGACGAGCCTTTCTATCAATTGCGCGGCTGGGGCTACAACAACGGCCGGCAATACCAGGGGCTGGTGGTGGCCCATGGCGACCGGGCCGTCGGCAGCATCGTGTGGTATCCGCTGCCCGACGGTGAAACCGCTGCGCTGGCGTGGATCGGGCTGGAACGACCCTACCGGGCCCTGCGGTTCGGCTCGTATTTGCTGGATTGCGCCATGGCCAAAATGGCCGACCGGGGGTACCTGGCGGTGGAAGTGAAAGTACACAGCAAGGAGAACGTCGAGGCGTTCTCGCTGTTCCGCCGCCGCGGCTTCGAGGTGATCGATTATTGGGTCAACCTGGTGCGGACCTGACGGCTCAAGACGACACGGTCCGTGCGACCGTTCGAGTAAGGCAGCTTCGACGCATTTGACACATCGGCCAGGCCGGGTATAATCCACCTCGTTCGCAAATAGCCAAAAACGTTGACCGGGACGAGTAAGCGCACACAGAGGCGCCAGGGAGGGCGGGCCATCGATTGGGAGCCTGCCTCGCTGAAGACCGCTGAAAACCCCCCGGGAGTGGGCGCCTCAAATCACGATGGAAAGTATGGCGCTCCGGGTCGCTCCGTTAGCAGCCTGCAAGATGAACGCTACAAACCAGGTTTCTGCGAGAAACCTGGTTTGTAAAGTATCAATTTGGGTGGAACCGCGAAGCCCTTCGCCCCAAAAGCGAGGGGCTTTTTTGTTTGCCAAAAACCGGAGAGGTGCAACCATGCAGGTTATGAAATTCGGCGGCACGTCCGTCAACGATGCAAAGGCCATTTCCCAGGTCGCTGCCATCGTGGTCGACCAGCTCAAAACCGACCCGAACGTCGTGGTGGTCACATCGGCCATGCGCGGCGTCACCGACCTGTTGATCGATTCGGCCAAAGCCGCGGCGCGCGGCGACCGGCAGAAATACCGCGATGCCCGCCAGACCTTGATCGCTCGGCACCGCGACGCGGCCGAGGCATTGGTGCTCGATCTCGACGACCTGGGCCGCATCCAGGCGCTGACCGACGAACGCGTGCGCGAGTTTGAGCGCCTCTGCATGGCGGTCGCGATCCTGGGCGAGCTGACCGACCGCGGCCTGGCCGTCATCTCCGGTCTGGGCGAGCGCCTGCTGGCGCCGATCCTGGCCGCGGCCATCCGGGCGCGCGGGGTCGGGGCCGAATTCGTGGACGCCAGTGAGTTGATCGTCACCGACGACAACCACGCCTCGGCCGCGCCCGATATGGCCGCCACGCGCACTGCCACTCGCGGCCGGCTGCTGCCGCTGTTGGCGGCGCGCGCGGTCCCGGTGGTCACCGGTTTCGTGGCCGCGACCGCCGACGGCGTGCCCACCGTGCTGGGCCGGGGCGGGTCCGACTATTCGGCCGCCATCCTGGGCGCGGCGCTGGATGCGGACGAGATCCAGATCTGGACCGATGTCGATGGCGTTCTTACAGCCGACCCGCGCATCGTCAAGAGCGCGCGGCCGGTGCCCGAGCTGACCTACAGCGAAGCCGCGGAGCTGGCTTATTTCGGCGCCAAGGTGCTGCACCCCAAGACCATGCTCCCAGCCATCGACCTGGGCATCCCCATCAGCGTGCGCAACACCTTCAACCCCGCGTTCCCCGGCACGCGCGTCGTGCCCAAGACGAGCAACGGCGGCACCGTCAAGGCGATCACGGTCATCCGCGGGCTGGCGCTGGTGACACTGGCCGGCCGCGGCATGATGGGGGTGCCCGGCATCGCCGCGCGCACCTTTGCCACCGTGGCCAAACAGGACGCCAACGTGCTGATGATCTCGCAGGCGTCCTCCGAGCAGAGCATCTGCTTCGTGGTGCCCGAGCCGGACGCCGCGCGGGTGGCCGCGGGGCTGGAAGGGGCGTTCGCCGGGGAAATCCACCGCCGGCTGATCGACCGTGTGGCCGTGGAACCCCAGGTGGTGATCCTCGCGATCGTCGGCGAGGGGATGCGCGGCACACCCGGCATCGCAGCCCGGCTGTTCGGCGCGCTGGGCGAGCACAGCCTGAACGTCATCGCCGTGGCGCAAGGCTCGTCCGAGGCGAATATCTCGCTGGTATTGGCCGCGGCGGACGCGGATGCTGCGATGCAGCACATCCACGCGGCCTTCAGGTTGGCGGGATAACCCATGGCGAATGTGGAATGTGGAATGTACGATAGACGATGGACAATTCCGCCCACACGCAGTACGCAATACGCAGTACGTAACCAACGGAGCAACCGATGAAACAAGTTCCTCTCATCATTTTCGGGGCCGGCAAGGTGGGACGGGCGCTGGTGCGGCAGTTTGCCGAATCCGCCGATCTGCACCGGGACCGCGACCGGCTTAACTTCCGGATCGTCGCCTGGTGCGACCGCGAAGGCGCCGTGGTGGACGAAGACGGCCTCTCGGCCGAGATGCTGACAACGATCACCGCGGCGATGGCGGACGGCACAGCGTTCCCGTGGTCCGAATACGGCAACGAACAGGACGACCTGGCCGCCATCGTGGATGTGGCGGGACTCGATGGCAGCATCGTCGTGGACGTGACGGCCTCCGATGCCACCGTGCCCGCTCTGACGCTGGCGCTGCGCCGCGGCTATAGCGCGGCCACGGCCAACAAGATCCCGCTGACCGGCCCGCAGGCTATCTTTGATCGCCTGACGGGCAGCGGCCGGTTCGGGTATGAAACCACCGTCGGCTCCGCGGTGCCCATCATCGCGGCGACGCAAGGTCTTGTCCGCGCGGTCGATCGGGTAGACACGGTGCAAGGCGCGCTGAGCGGCACGCTGGGGTTCCTGTGCACCGGCCTGCAAGCCGGGCAGCCGTTCTCCGCCCTGGTGGAAGAGGCGATGCGCCGCGGCTACACCGAGCCCGATCCGCGCATCGACCTGGGCGGCGTGGACGTCGCACGCAAGGCGTTGATCATCGCACGCACGCTGGGCTGGAAAATGGAGCTGGCGGATGTGACGGTCGCATCGCTCGTCCCGCCGGAGCTTGCCGATCTGCCACTGGCCTACTTCCTGGCCCGCTTGCCTGAGCTGGATGCCGGGTTCGCAGCCCAGGTCGCGGAGGCGACAGGGCAGGACAAGGTCTTGCGTTACGTCGCCGAGCTGCGCGATGGCAAAGCGACCGTGGGATTACAGGCTGTGCCGCGGGCTACCGCGCTGGGCCAGCTTCAGGGCAACGACAACCTGGTTGCGTTCCATACGCGTTACTATCCTGACACCCCGCTGGTGCTCCAAGGTCGCGGCGCGGGGGTCGAAGCGGCCGCGGCCGGGGTGCATGCGGATATTGTGGCGTTGGCAAAGTGACGAACGAGGCATGACGGAAGCTGTTTGCCACCGTCATGTATCCTTCGTCATCCCGTAATCACCGGATGGAGAGAAAAAAATGAACCCGAATAAGATCAAAGTGGGCATCCTGGGCGCCACGGGCGCGGTGGGCCAACGGTTCGTGCAACTGCTGGCGGGCCATCCCTGGTTCGAGATCGGCGCGCTGACGGCCTCCGACCGCTCGGTGGGCAAGCGTTACGGCGACGCGGCGAAATGGCTGCTGCGCGGCGGGATGCCGGCCGCGGTGGCGGATATGCCTGTCATCCCCACTGAAGAGGCGGTGATCCCGCGCGATGTGCGGCTGCTCTTCTCGGCCCTGCCGGGCGGCAACGCCGGCCAGGTGGAGACGGAGCTGGCCGCGGCCGGGTTTGCTGTCTGTTCCAACGCGTCGGCGCACCGGATGGACCCCGACGTGCCGCTGCTGATTCCCGATGTCAACCCGGAACACACCGCACTGATCCGCGCTCAACAGGCACGCAGCGGCGGCCGCGGGTTCATCGTCACCAACCCGAACTGCACCACCACCCATCTGGTCTGCGCGCTGAAGCCGCTGCAGGATGCCTTCGGGCTGGCCGCGGTCAACGTGGTGAGCATGCAGGCCATCTCGGGCGCGGGTTATCCCGGTGTCTCGGCCATGGACATCCTCGACAACGTCATCCCCTACATCGGCGGCGAGGAAGAAAAAGTCGAGATCGAGCCGCGCAAGCTGCTGGGGACCCTGGCTGTCGATCACATCGAGTTCGCTGATTTTGCAGTGAGCGCGCAGTGCAACCGCGTGGCGGTGCGCAACGGCCATCTGGAGGCGGTGAGCGTCAAGCTGCACCGGGCGGCCAGTTTGGCGCAGGTCACGGAGGCGCTGTCGGGATATCGCGGCGAGCCACAACGCCTGGGCCTACCCACCGCGCCCGATCCGGCGATTATCGTGTTCCACGAGGTCGACCGGCCTCAGCCGCGCATGGATCGGTTGATCGGCAACGGGATGGCGACCGGCGTCGGCCGTCTGCGGCCCGATCCGCTGTTCGACTACAAGTTCGTGGTGTTGGGCCACAATACCATCCGCGGCGCGGCCGGCGGCGCACTCCTGAATGCAGAGCTGCTGGTGGCGCAAGGGTGGGTGGAGTAGCATCTGGAATGTGGAATGGCGAATGAGCGATGTGCGATGTGAAATGGCGAATGTGGAAGTAGGATGTCATTGGATGCAATACGATCAGCACCATCACGGACAAGGCTCATGACAACAACAAGCTCCCTCTTTGATCTCTTCGGCGATCTGGTGATCTACCGTAACCTGGATGCGCTGGATGACCGGCTGCCGCGCTTTGCTGAGGCGTATGCCGACATGGGGCTGCCCAGCCCGATCCCCCCGCGCAAGCTGGATGCGGCCTACGCGCAGGCCCTGGCGTGGCTACTGGAGCGCAGCCGAGAGCTGGCCGGTCGGCCGCCGCTGACTGAGCTGGTGTACATCGGCGACACCATGCTCAACGATGGCGGCGCGTTCACCAACCTCCGCGCGCACACGGGCTGGCCCGGCTGGTGCTTCATCGGTGCGGAAAAGGATGAGGAGCTGGCCGTCGCCGAGAGAAATGGCCTCTATCAGGCCAACCGCTGGGCCGCGCTGGCGGAATTCCTGGGCTGGGTGCAGAGCCAGGGCGCGGCGCTGGGCGCCGGAACCGCGGTGATCATCGACATCGACAAGACCCTGCTGGCCGCACGCGGGCGCAACGACGGCACGCTCGATCGGGCGCGCGTGGTCGCGGTCGAGGCGACGGTGGCGGGCGCCCTGGGCGCGCAGTTCGATCGGGATGGGTTCCGCCGCGTCTACGCCGTGCTGAATACGACCCGGTATCACGGCCTCACCGGCGATAACCAGGACATCGTGGCCTACATCTGCCTGATGCTGAGCGCGGAACTGGACACGCTGGAACATCTCCAGGCTGAGGTCGCCAGCGGGCGGCTGGTCGATTTCCGTGATTTCATGGCGCAGATGGATGCGCAGCCGGGCCGGCTGGCGGCCAAGGGCCTGCTGGCGCTCCATCAGGAGATCTACGGCCTGGTGCGCGAGGGCGACCAGACACCGTTCAAGGCGTTCCGCCGCCGCGAATACGTGGAAACGGTGAGCCGCATGGGGCATCTGCCCGAACATGCCCCCCTGGCGCAACGACTGGTCGATGAGGTCTGCATGACGCAGGAGGTGTTGGATGTCGCCCTGTGGCTGAAGGCACGCGGCTGCCTGCTGCTGGCCTCCTCGGATAAGCCGGACGAAGCCACGATGCCAACGCCTGACCTGGTCGCGCGCGGCTATCAGCCGCTGCACCGGACGGCTACGCATATCGTCGGCCAAAGCATCGCCGATCTGCTGCCCGCGCAGGAATTCTAGGGCGCCGGTCAAGTAATCCGCCACGGGCGACCAAGGGTTGCAGCGGTTTCTAACCGCCCGACCGTGGGATGCTTTCCTTGGGGATCGTTCGCTCCTCTGTTATAATCTCCGCGTAAGTATCCGTCGGAGGTTGCAATTTGGAGCACGACAAGCCGAAGCTGCGTTGCAGCGTAGGCATCACCGCCTACAATGAAGAGGCCAACATCAGGCGTCTGCTGGACGCCTTGCTGGCCCAACACCTGCGCGACGTGGACATCACTGAGATCATCGTGGTGGCCAGCGCATGCACCGATAACACAGTCCCGATCGTCGAATCCTACGTCGCCGCAGAGCCGCGCATCAAGCTGTTCGTCCAGCCCCGTCGCGAAGGCAAAACATCGGCCATTAACGTCTTCCTCGCCAATGCACACGAAGTGATCTGCGTTTTGGAGAGCGGCGACACGCTCCCGGATGAGGATGCCGTCGAACACCTGGTCCGCATGTTTGCTGACCCCACCGTGGGCATGACCGGCGCACACAAAATCCCAGTCAACACACCCGATCACCTGGTAGGGTTGTTCACCCATCTCCGCCTGCGCCTGGAACACCAGTTGTGCCTGGAAATTCCCCGCCTGGGCGAAATGATCGCCTTCCGCAAGGTCTTTGAGCGCATCCCGCCCGATGTTGCGATGGACGAGGCGTTCGTGGAGGCGTTGGTGGTGCAGCGCGGGATGCAGGTGCGCTACGCGCCCGATGCGGTCGTGTACAACACGGGCCCCGACACCATCCGGGATTTCGTCAAGCAGCGGCGGCGCAACCATGCGGGGCACCTCTATCTCAAATCCAAATATGGCTACGCCGTCTCCAGCATCCAAAACACGCGTGTGGCGAAGGTCGCGCTGAAGGAGATCTGGGGGGCGGTCCGACTGGTGTGGACATTGGTGCTGCTTGCCGTGCTGGAAAGCTGGGCGCGCTTGCTCGGCTGGTATGATTTCGCCATCAAGAAGGACCGCCACGTGGTCTGGGACATGGCCTGGTCGCAAAAAACGGACGTGGAAGCCGAACGGGCGCAGGCCGAGCAGACCGACGACACGCGGCCGACGGCAATCGCGCGGAAGATTTAAACCCTAAGGCGTGAAACGTGAGGCGTGTAACACGCCCTCGCGTTTCATGTCCCACGCGCTTCTCTCCATCAGGACACTCTTCATGCGTGATCGACTCAGCACCCTCCTCAAAATCGTGATCAGCCTCGGCCTGATCGCGCTGGCGTTTGTCCTGGTGGACGTGCGCCAGGTTGGCGCACAACTGGCGCATGCGCGGCCGGCCTTATTCCTGGCCGCGCTGGCGATGTATCTGCTGGCGATCATCGTGAACGGGGCGAAGTGGCAGGTGTTGCTGCGCGCCCAGGGCATCCGCATCCCGTTCCCGGCGCTGCTGCGTTTCCTCTTCGTGGGCTTCTTCTTCAATAACTTCCTGCCGGCCAACGTGGGCGGCGATGTGATGCGCGGTTATGGGCTGGCGCGCTACACCGACCGGACCGCTGATGCCGCCGTCTCGGTCATCGTGGACCGCGTGATCGGGTTGATGGCCTATATGGCAACAGCCGTGACAGCCGCTGTGGTGGCCGTGAACCTGACCGGTCATGGCGAGCTGGCGCAGGTCGAATGGATCGCCATGATTGCGTTGGGTGTGCTCATGCTCGGCTTCGGCGTACTGCTCAGCCGGCGGCTGCGCTCCCTCATCGCCCGGCTCTTCACCTGGCGCTGGTTGAAACCGATGGCGCCGCTGTGGGGCCGCATCTCCGATGCGTTCAACGCCTACCGCTTCAGTTACGGCCCGTTGACGCTCGCCTTCGGCATCGCGCTGGTCGGCATCCTCTGCACCACGCTGGTCAACTGGCTGCTGTCGCAGTCGATGGGCGGGCTGATGTCCCTCTCCGCCATCTTCTTATTCAACCCGTTGATCGCCCTGGTATTGATGATCCCCATCTCCATCGGCGGGATCGGCGTCAGCCAGACCGCATACCCATTCTTCTTCGGCCTGGCCGGCGTGCCCAGTGGCCATGCGCTGGCCGTTTCCGTGCTGATGCAGGGGATCGCGTTGCTGGGCAGCTTGCCCGGCGGCCTGCTCTGGCTGCAAAGCCGGCGAACGTCACGGGGGTAGGAGCGACTCTCACGGTCATCCAGGGCCGCGGTCGCAGAATAGCCCCGGGCAGGCGCGAGGCCTGCCCGGATTTTGTGGATCGGTGAGACTATGACTGAACTGCACACTGCGCCCTATGGCGCATGGAAATCACCCATCACATCCGATTTGATCGTCGCAGCCTCGATCGGGCTGGGCAAGATTGCGATCGCCGGAGACGACATCTACTGGCTCGAAAATCGCCCCTCTGAGCGCGGGCGTTCGGTCTTGGTTCATCGCTCGGCGGATGGCCGGCAGGTCGATGTGACCCCGCCCCCGTTCAACGTGCGCACGCGCGTCCACGAGTACGGCGGCGGCGAGGGCCTGGTCGCCGCGGGTGAGGTCTTCTTCGTCCACTTCGCCGATCAACGCGTTTATCGTCTGACGGAGGATGCCGGCGCCGAGCCGCGGCCGATCACCCCGGAGCTGCCGCTGCGTTACGCCGATTTTGTACTGGATCGCGGCCGGAACCGCCTGATCTGCATTCGAGAAGACCACTCCATGCCCGCGCACCAGGCGGTCAACACGGTGGTCAGCCTCGATGTCGCCGGGGATCCGGCCGGCGGCCGCGTGTTGGTGTCGGGCAACGATTTCTACGCGTCCCCGCGGCTGAGCCCCGATGGCACGCGGCTGGCCTGGCTGACGTGGCATCATCCCAACATGCCGTGGGATGGCACAGAGCTGTGGGTGGGCGAGCTGGACGCGGCAGGCGCCATCCGATCGGCCGAGCAGGTGGCGGGCGGCCCCGCTGAATCGATCTTCCAGCCCGAGTGGTCGCCGGCCGGGGTGCTGTATTTCGTCTCAGACCGCACCGGCTGGTGGAACCTGTATCGCTGGCAACGCGGCCAAGCCGAGCCGCTGGCCGAGCTGGAAGCTGAGTTTGGGCTGCCGCAATGGGTGTTCGGCATGTCCACCTACGCCTTCGAATCGGCCGAACGGATCATCTGCGCCTACACGCAGGGCGGCGCGGATCGGCTGGCGCTGCTGGACACCGTGACCCGAACGCTGACCCCGATCGAGACGCCTTACACCGAAATCAGCGGCGTGCGCGCGGCCAGGGGCCGCGCCTATTTCCTGGGCGGCTCACCGACCGCGCCGGATTCGCTGATTGCGTTGGATCTGGAGACGCGACGGTGTGATGTGCTGCGCCGCGCCAGCGATGCCGCGGTGGACGCGGGCTACCTGTCACGCCCGCGCACCATCGAATTCCCCACCGAGGGCGGGCTGACCGCGTTCGGGCATTTCTACCCGCCGTGCAACCGCGACTTCGCCGCGCCGGCCGGTGACAAACCGCCGCTGTTGGTGCTCAGCCACGGCGGCCCCACTGGCAACAGCACCACCACCCTGCACCTGGACATCCAATACTGGACCAGCCGGGGGTTTGCGGTGTTGGATGTCAACTACGGCGGCAGCACCGGTTACGGCCGCGCGTATCGCGAACGGCTGAACGGCGCCTGGGGCGTGGTGGACGTCGACGATTGCGTCAACGGCGCGGCCTATCTGGTCGGTCGCGGCGAGGTCGACAGCGCGCGGCTGGCCATCCGCGGAGGCAGCGCGGGCGGGTACACGACGCTCTGTGCGCTGACGTTCCGGGATGCCTTCCGGGCCGGCGCCAGCCATTACGGCATCGGTGATCTGGAGGGGTTGGCCCAGGACACCCACAAGTTTGAGTCGCGCTACCTGGACCGCATGGTGGGGCCGTATCCCGAACGCCGCGACCTGTACGTGGCCCGTTCGCCGATCCACTTCACCGAGCGGCTGGCGTGTCCGGTGATCTTTTTCCAGGGGCTCGATGATCAGGTCGTGCCGCCCAGCCAAAGCGAGGCGATGTTCCAGGCGGTGCGCGCCAAGGGGCTGCCGACGGCCTACGTGACGTTTGAGGGCGAAGGGCACGGTTTCCGCCGCGCCGAAGCCATTAAGCGCGCCCTGGATGCGGAGCTGTACTTTTACGCCCGCGTCTTCGGCTTTGCCCTGGCCGACCCGGTCGAGCCGGTTGCGATCGAAAACCTTGAGGACGCAGATTTCGCAGATGAACGCAAATGAAATCCAGATCGATTTTGCTCGTGCGCTCTACGAAAACGGCGGCGGCGGACACGACTTCGATCACGTGCTGCGCGTGACCGCACTCGCGGAGCGCATTGCGGCCGCCGAAGGAGCCGATATCGCCATCGTGCGCACCGCAGCCTTGCTGCACGACATCGGAGAAAGCCAGGACCGGGAGCGACATCACCTGATCGGCGCGGCCCGCGCCCGAGAGCTGTTGCAGGGCCAACCCGCGGCGTTCGTGGATGCGGTCTCGCACGCCATCGAGGCGCACCGCTTCCGCGCCGACCCGGCCCCGCACACCCTGGAAGCGCAATGCCTCTCGGACGCCGACAAGCTGGACGCCATCGGCGCCATCGGGGTCGCACGGGCCTTCGCGTACGCCGGCAGCCACGGCACCGCCCTGTGGAAGGCGACCTGGCGCGAGATCGCGGCGGCGGGCGGCGATGCGCGCCACGCGCCCGGCGCGCTCGGAGACGCGTACACGCCCGTCCATGAGTTTGTCTACAAGTTGGATCGGATCCCCGCGCGGCTCTACACCGCCGCCGCCCGCACCATCGCCGCCGAGCGGCAGGCGTTCATGCAGGCATTTTTCGACCGCCTGGATGCCGAAGCGCAAGGGACTGCATAGACGAAGGACTGGCAGACCATCCGCTCTATACTCGAGTTTAGACTAACGACGATCGGCTCGGCAAGGCCGAGTTGGTGTTGACGCTCTTTGACAACCGAAGTG
>JAPKMS010000407.1 GCA_026645775.1 Anaerolineae bacterium | reverse complement strand
GGACGTCGATCAGTACCTGACGTTCGCGGATGCGAAGGACATCCTGATCACCAGCGCGGCCAAGAACGTGGACGTGGCGGTGTTCGAGGCCTTGAAAGCTGCAGCCAGCGACAGCTTGAAAGCCGGCATCCTGACCGCTAATCTCAGCAACGGCGGCGTGGGGTTGGCCCCGTACCATGACTGGGACAGCAAGATCTCCGCGGACTGCAAGGCCAAGGTCACCGCGGCGACCGCGGACCTCATTTCCGGCAAGGTCAAGACCGGTTATCAGCAGTAACACGGCTTGAACGGGATCGTGCGAGGAGTGCAGCATGCAACGGCCTCAACGGTGCAATCTTAGCCTCCCGGACCGCTTGCTTGGGGCTGCCGCCTTTGCAATGATCTCCGAGTGACGCCTGGGGCGGACCGGCCAGATGACTGACCGGTTCGCCTCTTTTTTTACCAGCTTCCAATTCCCGAGGAGGCGATTATGCCTTTAGCACTTGAAGCGCGCGGCATCACGAAGCGCTTTCCCGGTGTCCTCGCCAATGATAAGGTCGACTTCCAGCTCGAACAGGGCGAGATCCACGCCCTGCTGGGCGAGAACGGCGCCGGCAAAACAACCCTGATGAACATCCTGTACGGGCTTTACAAGGCCGACGAGGGCGAAATCCTGGTGGACGGCAAGCCGATCACCATGACTGACCCGAAGGATGCGATCCGCCACGGGATCGGCATGGTGCACCAGCATTTCATGCTCGTGCCCGTGATGACCGTCGCCGAGAACGTGATGTTGGGCGATGAGACACCGACTCCTCGTTCGGCCTGGATGGGGCCGCTGAGTCATCTCAACGTTAAGGCGGTCGAAGAGAAGATTCGAGAGCTTTCGACGCGCTACGGGTTGGCGGTGGATCCCACCGAGTATGTGCAAACGTTGCCCGTTGGCGTCCAACAGCGCGTAGAGATCATCAAGGTCCTTTATCGCGACGCCCGCATCCTGATTCTGGATGAGCCGACCGCCGTCCTGACGCCGCAGGAAGCCCAGGACATGTTCAAGATCATGCAGTCGCTGGTGGATCAGGGCGTTTCGATCATCTTCATCACCCACAAGCTCAAGGAAGTGCTCGCCATTGCCGACCGGATCACCGTGATGCGGGCGGGCCGCGTCGTGGGCAGCACGACGCCGGCGCAGGCTACGGAGGCGCAACTGGCCGCCATGATGGTGGGCCGCGAGGTCATCCTGGAGGTCAAGAAAGGTGAGGCCCAGCCCGGAGCCGAGATCTTGAAGGTGGAAAATCTTTCGGTGATCGATGACCGCAAACACAAGGCCGTGCGAGGCGTCTCGTTTGCCGTCAGCGCAGGCGAGGTGCTGGGGGTCGCCGGGGTGCAAGGCAACGGTCAGACCGAGTTGGTGGAAGCCATCACGGGGCTGCGCAAGGCTGAATCCGGCCACATCCACCTGGGCGATACGGACCTGGTCAACCATGCGCCGCGGTGGGTCTTCGAGCATGGCACGGCGCACGTCCCCGAGGACCGGCAGAAGCACGGTCTGGTGCTGAGCTATTCCGTCCGCGACAACCTAACCTTGGTCAGCTATTATCAGCCGCCCTTCTCCAAAGGCGGGGTCCTGGAGGAAGATTTCATCGCGGCCAATGCCGCCAAACTGATCAAGGAGTTCGACATCCGCACGCCGAGCGCTCAAACAGCGGTGTCAACCCTCTCCGGTGGCAACCAGCAGAAGGTGATCGTCGCGCGCGAATTGAACCGCCCGGTGAAGCTGCTGGTGGCGGCTCAACCGACCCGCGGCCTCGATGTCGGTTCCATCGAATTCATCCACCATCGCATCATCGAGCAGCGGGACGCAGGCTGTGCCGTTTTGCTGGCTTCCGCCGAGTTGGACGAGATCCTTTCGCTTTCCGACCGGGTGGCGGTGATGTACAAAGGCGAGATCCTCGACATCTTGCCGATCAAAGAAGCGACACGCGAGCGGGTCGGCCTGTTGATGGCCGGTGTGCAGGAGCAGAGGTGATACGATGACCGCAACCTCAAAAGCAGAAGTTCGAGAACCCGAACTTGGCAGGCTGCAAGTCCTGCTTTATCGGCTGGGTGTGCCCCTGCTCGCCGTCATCACCGCGCTGGCGCTTGGCGCCCTGGCGATGTGGGCCAGCGGTTCCGACCCCCTGGTGGCCTATAAGGGCTTGTTAGATGGTTCGTTCCTTAAGACGCGGGCCTTCGGCGAGACGCTGGTGGCGTCCACGCCCTATCTGCTCCTGGCCTTGGGTGTCGGGTTCGGTTTCAAGTGCGGCTTGTTCAACATCGGCGTGGAAGGCCAGTACTACATCGGCCAGATACTGGCGGTCTGGGTTGCCATCAACGTGAAGGGGCTGCCGCTGTACGTTCACCTGCCCCTGGTCATCCTGGCGGGCATGCTGGGCGGCGCGATCTGGGCCGGCATCCCCGGCTTCCTCAAAGTGCGTTTCGGGGCGCATGAAGTCATCACGACCATGATGCTGAATTACGTCTCGTTCAACCTGTGCGATTACCTGGTCGGGCTCAAAGGGCCGATGCGTGATCCGCGGGCCAGCGTGCCGCAGAGCCGGCCGATCCTGGCGTCGGCCCAATTGCCGCGGCTGAACGAGCTGCCCGCACTGATGGCCAACCCCCTGGCCCGGATCGTCGTCGCGCTCCTTGTTGGCCTGGTCCTCTACCTGCTGTTCCGCCTGGTGACACGTTACGGCTTCAAAGGGCGATTGAGTAAGCTCAACGCAGGGATCGTGGCGGCTGTCAGCCTGGCTCTGGCCGCGGGCGCGTGGCTGCTGCTGGGCAACCTGGCGTCATTCGGCGGCGCGTTCGTGGACAAGGGGAGCCGGCTGCATATCGGGTTCCTGATTGCGCTGGCGATGTCGGTGTTCATGTGGTGGCTGCTCTACAAGACGACCTTCGGCTTCGAGATCCGCACCGTGGGCGCCAACCGCGACGCGGCCGGTTACGCCGGCATCAACATCACCCGTAATGTCGTGATGGCGATGGCGATCAGCGGCTCGCTGGCCGGCATGGCAGGCGCCATCGAGATCATCGGCTTGGATCGCGTGCTGAAGTCCTTCTTCTCGGCCGGCTATGGCTTCGACAGCATCGCCATCGCCCTGCTGGCCAACAGCCATCCGCTTGGCTCGATCGTTTCGGCGCTGCTCTTCGGCGCCCTGCGCAACGGCGCCGATCTGATGGAACTCCGCTCCGGCGTCTCCAAGCAGATGATCTCGGTCGTCCAGGCGCTGATCCTGATGTTCGTCGCGGCGCCGGCGGTGATTAGCTGGCTCTACCGCATCAAAGCCCCGCGCGGCGAGAAAGCCGCCTCCGTCACCAGCGGTTGGGGAAAGTAGTCTGAAGGAGGATCATACAATGGACTGGTCTACACTCCTGAGCCTTGCCCCCAGCATCCTGGCGTCGGCCTTGCGCACGGCCACCCCTATCGCGCTGGCGGCTTATTCTGGCGTGCTCGCAGAGCGGGCCGGTGTCGTCAACATCGCCATCGAAGGCATGATGTTGATGGCGGCCATGGTGGGCGATCTGGCGATGCTTTATACCGGCAGCATCTGGGTCGGCATCTTTGCCGGCCTGTTGGCGGCCGGCGTGCTGGCGCTGCTGCACGGGGCGCTCAGCATCACCTTCAAGACGGACCAGATTATCAGCGGCACCGCGATCAATATCTTCGCCATGGGCGTCACAGGGTTCGCTTACAAGCGCTTCCTGGCGACGCCGGAGCTCTCGCGGCCGTCGCCCAGCACGCTGCAGCCGATCGAGATCCCACTGTTGAAGGACATCCCGGTGCTCGGCGACGTGCTCTTCAGAAACCGGCCGATCGTCTATGCGATGTTGATCCTGACGTTTGTGATCTGGTACGCGCTATTCAAGACGCCCTGGGGCCTGCGGGTGCGCGCGGTGGGCGAGCATCCCAAGGCGGCTGACACTATGGGCATCAATGTCTATCGAACGCGCTACATCTCTGTCTTCCTGAGCGGCTTGTTAGCCGGGTTGGCCGGCCTGTGGTTCAGCCTGGAGCAGGTGGGCCACTTCGACATGCTGATGACCAACGGCAAGGGCTTCATCGGCCTGGCCGCGATGATCTTCGGCAAGTGGAACCCCTTGGGCGCGCTAGCCGCAGCGTTGATTTTTGGCCTGCCCGAGGCGGTGCAGATCAACCTGGCGATGTCGATGCCCAACGTTCCGTATCAGTTCATGAGCATGATCCCGTACATCCTGACGATCATCGTGCTCACCGGCGTGGTTGGCCGGGCGGTCTCGCCCGCGGCGGATGGTACGCCGTACAACAAGGGGTAAAGCGCAGCGTTGCCAACTTATCCGCAAAGTTGGCAACGCTGCTGCCAACCGGGTAGCGTTGCCAACTTTTCCGTAAAGTTGGCAATGCTGCTTAACCGGCTGTTTTCACCCATGAAACCGAGGTGTGAAGCGCTATGGCTTTTCTCGAAGTGTTTTTGATCGCCCTGGGCCTGGCAATGGACGCGTTTGCGGTCTGCCTGGCCGCGGGCACGACCCGGCACATCCACGGGCCGCGGCCGGTCTTCCGCCTGTCGTTCCACTTCGGGCTGTTCCAGGCGTTGATGCCGGTGCTGGGCTGGCTGCTGGGCTCGACCGTGCAGCGCTGGATTGCACCGGTCGATCATTGGATTGCCTTCGCGCTTCTCGCCTTCGTCGGTGTGCGCATGATCCGCTCCGGGCTGGACCCCGCCGGCGAGGGGTTGACGTCCGATCCCTCGCGCGGTGCGACGCTGATTATGCTGGCCGTGGCGACCAGCATCGACGCGCTGGCCGTGGGACTGTCGCTGGCCATGTTGCGCGTGGACATCGTCTATCCGGCCATCGTAATCGGCATCGTTGCGTCGGCCATGTCGCTGCTCGGCATCTTCCTGGGCGGCCGCCTGGGCCAGGCGTTCGGCAAGCGCATGGAGGTGATTGGCGGGCTGATCCTCATCGGCATCGGCGTTCGGGTGGTGATCTCACATCTCCTGGCATAGGCCTGTGGTATAATGCCCACGAATTGTTCCCGCCAGTCGCGCGCCCATGGGAGGTTAGATCGATGCGTGGTCTTCTCGCAGGTTTGCTTATCGCGTTGCTCGTCTCGGCTGTTGCACTGCTTGTGGCCGCGGTCGGTGCGCTGGGCGTGGCCGCGATCGGGTTGTTGCTGCATCGTTGGTTTGAGCTGACTCAATGGCAAGGCACCCTGATCGCGTTAGCGGTGACGCTTGGGCTGGGCTACCTGGTCTACAAGCTGGTCGCTCAGACCCCAGTGACCCCTTCCTGGCCCTCCGAATGGGATGATTGGGATGGAAACACCGAAGACGAAGACGACGAAGCGGATCACGCGGCCGAGGCATTGCTTGCCCAGGCGGAACCGCCCATCGTGCCTTGGCGCCGCAACCGACCGACGCCGGGCGACCTATCCCAGGAGAAGCCCGCAACCGGTCGCGGCAAACGCAAATAAGTGGCGCGGTGTTTGCCAAGGGTATAACCTTGATCGAGGAGCAGATTGTGATGTCCAAGGGTTCCCGTATTGTTGGCTTGATGTTGGTTGCTGTGTTGTTGACCACGGTGGTCGCCGGTTGTGCACCCACCCCGACGGAAGATGGCAAGCTCAAGGTCGCGCTGATCCCGGTGCTTGATACCATCCCCGTGTTCAT
>JAPKMS010000406.1 GCA_026645775.1 Anaerolineae bacterium | reverse complement strand
GCTCTGATGTCACGTCGTCTGCTAGCTTTGCTCGCGTTCAGCCTGAGTTTGTTGAGCATCGGACTCATCCTGGCGGTCCCGCCCGTGGCTGCGACGCAGCCGACGCCTGTGCCGCTGACCGTCGCCGCGCAGCCAGCGCAAACCTTCGACTGCGCCAGCGTGACCGAGATCCCGCAGAGCGAATGCCAAGCGCTGGTGGTGTTGTACACCAGCACTTACGGATCGGACTGGATCCATCACACCCATTGGCTGCAAACCCCCACCCCGTGCAGTTGGTACGGGGTCACGTGTGCGGGCGGCCATGTCACCCGGCTCGAGTTGAGGAACAATAATATCTACGGCATCCTCCCTGCGGCGCTCGGTCCTGCGGCGCTCAGTCAGTGTACCGCGCTGCAAACCCTGGACCTGAGCCGCAATTACCTCAAGGGGCGGCTGCCACCGGAGTGGGGCCGTCTGACAGCCTTGCAGTCCCTTGACCTGAGCCACGACTACTTCGAGGGTCCGTTGCCACCGGAGTGGGGCCGCCTGGCCACCTTGCAGGCTCTCTATTTGGGAGGCAATCTGTTCAGCGGCAGCATTCCCGCGGCCTGGGGCGATCTGACCGCCTTGCAGTCCCTCGATCTGAGTCGCAACAGCTACCTCTCCGGACCGGTGCCACCGGAACTGGGCCACCTGACCGCCTTGCAGTCCCTCGACCTGAGTCACAATAACTTTGTCGGCGCGCTACCGGCCGAATTGAACCACCTGACCGCCTTGCAGGCTCTCAACCTGAGTTACAATTCCTTTTCCGGGTTGCCGTCCGAATTGGGCGGTCTGAGCGCACTGCGCAAGCTGTATGTGTCTGGCAATCAGTTCAGCGGTTCTATTCCCCCGGCGCTCGGTCAATTACCAGTCATACAGGATCTCTGGCTTGACTATAATGCATTCAGCGGCCCGCTCCCTCCTGAACTCGGCCAACTCCAGAGTCTCGAGCGGTTGGGGCTTGCTCATAACCAACTCACTGGCCCTATCCCGCCGGAGTTGCGCCAGTTGTCGGCTCTCACCTACCTGGATCTCAGTTTCAACCGCCTCAGTGGCGCCATCCCGCCCGAACTGGGCCAATTGCCGGCCCTCCAGCATCTGGACCTTAGCCACAATCACCTCAGCGGCGTAATTCCGCCGGAGCTGGGCCAGGCGCCCGCGCTTCGGCATCTGGACTTCAGCCACAATCAGCTCAGCGGCGCGATCCCGGCGGAACTGGGCCAGGCGCCGGCGTTGTACAACCTCTTCCTCGCCGACAACCACCTCAGCGGCGCCATCCCGTCCGAACTGGGCAACTTGCCGGCCCTGCGCGGCGGTGTGACGGCGCGCGCTGCGGCCAACGCCTGGGCGGAGACGCTGCGGATACCCCCCGACCGGCGCGCCGAAGACGCCACGGCCGCGCCCGGCGCCATCCTGCGGTGGCCGCCCCCACCGCCGTGCTGCGGCTACCTGGATCTGTCCAGCAACCAACTCAGCGGCGGCATCCCCGTCGAGCTGGGCCAACTCACCGGGCTCGCCAGCCTCGATCTGGCCGGCAATCAGCTCCGCGGGCCGGTGCCCCCCGGCATGACCAACTCAAACTCGTACTACTGGCTGAACCTGGGGCATAACCTGCTGACAGCCGAAGCGGATCCCTATGAAGCACGTCCCTGGCTCGCCACGCAGGCCACGCAAACGACGCCGCCCACCGGGCTGCACGCGTGGCAAGCCACGCGCAGCCGCGTCACCCTCACCTGGACGCCGATCCCTTACACCGGCGATGGCGGCTTCTACGAGATCAGCTACACGACCGCGCCGTGCGCATGGCCGGAGCAGCCGCCAGCCGCGGCCGGCACGCCGGGCTGCCAGCCCTTTGTCGTGGCCGGGCACACCGCGGACAAGGCCGCCGCCCGCTACACCGTCAGCGGCCTGGCACCCGGACAAACCTACACCTTCCGCGTGCGCACCCTCACGCCGGCCCACATGTTCAACGCCGGGGACGAAGACCAATGGGGCTGGCACTCTTACACCCAGCAAAGCGATCTGTGGAGCGACTACAGCGAATGGGTCAGCGCCAATGGTCCCGAACCGACCATCACGCCCACCCCAACGGCGACCGCCACGCCGACCGAGACGCCGACCGCCACACCGACGGCGACGGCAACGCCGACGGCGACGGCAACGCCGACAGCCACCCACACGCCGACGGCCACGCCCACACCGTCACCCACGCCCACGCCCCAACCGGCCAGCGTGAGCGGAGTCGTCTGGGCTGACCGGAATGGCGATGGCTACTATCAGGCGGATGAAGCGGGGCGGCCTGGGGTGGCGGTCGCGTTGTGGCACGGCGCCGATCTGGTCGCCGCAACCACGACGGCCGCGGATGGCACGTACGCCCTCGTGGGCCTGGCGCCCGGCATCTATCTGCTGCGCACCACGCCCGCCACCCCCCTGCGCTTTGCCACCACCCCGGATCCCATCCGGATCGCGCTGTTCGCCGGCAATCACCTGGTGGTCAACTTCGGCGCCTGGAACGGCCGGCCCGCGTATCTGCCGCTCGTCGTGCGCTGAAGCGACCGAGAAACCGCCTCTGAGCGACGCATCATATCAGGCGGAGAAGTGTAGGCGGCTGCAAACCGCCTCGGCGGCCCCCGCTGGTCACAGCCACCTTATAACCCCAGACCTTCACCGTCTCGGCCGCCGCGGCCACACCATCGAAAGGATCAACACGGCGCCCATCAGCGTGGAGAAGGCGAACCCCGACAGGCTGAGCCAGCGGGCAAGCGGGCTCTCCGCCGTGTAGGGGAAGAGCCAGGCGGTGCCAATGATCAGCGCCGCGATCATCAGGCTCACGGCGAGCCGGGTGGATAGGCGGTCCACCGTTTTGAGGATGTCGGCGGTGTCCTTCATGCGCACGGTGAAGAGGTCGCCGCGTTCGGCTTTGCGGAGCAGGCCGCCAGCCACGCGCGGCAGTGCATCCATCATCTCGACCATCTCCGTCTGGCGGTGTAACAGGGTCAGGCGCAGGGGCCGCTTCGGCAGGAAGGAGCGGCGGATCAACCGCCGGATGAGGGGGCCGGACGCCGCAAAGATATCGAAGTCGGGGTCGAGCTGCGCGCCGACGCCCTCCAACATGCTCAGCGTCTTGCCCAACAGCCAGAGGTTCGAGGGCAGATGCAGCCGGTGGCGGAACGCGATGGGCATGAGATCGGCCACGAACTCTGCGGCCCGGACCTCTTTCAGCGTGATGCCGCGATATTTGTCCAGCAGCGCGCCGACGTCGCGTGCCAGGGCCGGCCGGTCGACGTCCTCTTCCACGGCGCCCATGCGCAGCAACTGCTCCACCATATCGGTCGTGGACATTTCCACGGCCGCGATATAGAGAAGGGTCAGCTCCTGGCGCAGCTTCTCATCCACCACGCCCATCATGCCGAAATCCATCACCCCCAGCACATTGCCCGACATCACCACGAAGTTGCCGGGGTGCGGATCGGCGTGAAAGAAGCCGTCTTCCAGCATCTCTTTGACGATGGTCTGCGCCGCGTAGCGGGCGACCCCCTTGCGATCGACCCCGGCGGCTTCCAGCGCGGCCAGGTCGTCGATTTTGATGCCGCGGATGCGCTCCATCACCAGCACCTGCGGTGTGGAATACTCCCAGTAGACCCGCGGGAAATGGACCTCCGTCCACCCCTCGAAGTTTTTACGCAGGCGATCGGCGCTGCGGCCTTCGCGGCGGTAGTCCATCTCGGCCCGGAGGGTGTCCGCAAATTCCCGCACCACGCCGGGCAGATCATGCCGCTGGCCCAGCGGGGTAAGCTTGCTGCCCGCGGCCAGCTCGGTCAACATCGCCAGGTCGGTCTCGATGAGCTGACGGATGCCCTGTCGCTGTACCTTGACCACGACCTCGGCGCCATCAGTCAGGGTCGCCGCATGCACTTGGGCCAGCGATGCCGCGGCCAGCGGCGTCGGGTCAATCGTCGCGAAGACCTCTTCGGGCGGCTTGCCGTAGGCGTGCGTCAGCACGGCGTGAATCTCGTCCCACGGTTGGGCGGGCACCTGGTCCTGGAGACGCGTCAGCTCAGCGATGTAGGCGGGCGGCAAGAGATCGGGGCGCGTGCTGAGCACCTGGCCCAGTTTCACGAACGTCGGGCCCAATTCCTCCAGCGCCAGGCGGAAGTGCTCAGCGGCCGCTTCGGCGGACACAGTGTCCGCGGGCTGTGGCCTGCGCCGCAGACGGCTCAGCAGGTTCGGTTGGAGCTGTTCCCAGGCAAACCCGAACCCGTGCCGGACAAACGTGGCGCCGATATGGCGTGTGCGCTGAAGTTTGCGGATGGGATGCTGTGCGATCGACATGGCGGATCTCCGGGAGGCGAATGACGAATGACGAATGACGAATGACGAAGATGATTTTGAACCATGATCGGGGTAAAGTCAAGCTGCTTGCCGAATGCAAGGTCGTAGTTGTACAATTTGCGCTGAGGATCACCACTATGCGCCGATCGCCTTTTCTGTTCTTGCTGCTGTGTTTGCTGCTGCTGGCCGGCTGCGCCGCCCCGCCGGCAGCGAGCACGCCGACGCCGGCTCTGCTACCGGCGGGGCCGCGTCCGACCGATACGCCCGCGGCATCTGCCTCTGCGCCTGTGCCCGCCCCTACAGCGGTCGCTCCCCCGGCAGAGGACGTGAGCCGCTACACGGCAGCGTTGCGGCCGCGGGCTGCGACCGGCTTGCGTCTCGAGGGGCTCACGCGCTATCGTTTGGATGTGACCCTTGCGCCGGGGTTGGCTGGGCTGATCGGCCGGGCCGAGATCCGTTACACCAACCGGGAGGCGGTCGCGCTGGACGTGATCTACCTGCACCTCTACCCCAACCTGTGGGACGGCGGCATGACGGTGACGGACGTGCAGGTCGCCGGGCGGCCGGTGACGGTTTCCTACCCGTCGGGCGACGACGTGGCCGGCGTGCCGCTGGACCCGCCGCTGGCGTCGGGCGCGACCGTAGAGCTGGCGTTGCGTTACGCCGTGCCGGTGCCCTCCGGCGACGGCATCGGCAACTACGGCGAGTTCGCGCTGCAAGCCGGCGTCCTGGCGCTGGCGCATTTTTATCCCACGGTGGCGGTGTATGACACGGCGTGGCGCATCGAGACACCCGCGCTCCAGGGCGACGTGATCTTCCACGATGCCAGCCTCTATGATGTCACCTTGATCGCGCCCGCTAACCTGGTCGTCGCGGCGACGGGCGTCAGCCTGAGCCGGGCGGTGAACGGCGATGGCACCGCGACCTGGCGCCTGGCTGGCGGGCCGATGCGCGACTTCAACATCGTCGCCAGCCCTGACTACCACACCGCACAGGCGCAGGTCGATGACGTCATGGTGACGGGCTACTTCCGGGCCGAGGATGAAGCGGGCGCCCGACAGGCGTTGCAATGGGCCGGCGAGGCGCTGCGGGTCTACGAGCAGGAATTCGGCCCCTACCCGTACCGCGAGCTGGATCTGGCGGCGACAGGCACCGCAGCGGCCGGGATCGAGTACCCCGGGCTGATCGTCCTCGCCGACCGGCTCTACAGCGATCCGGCCCGGCAGACGCTGTTCGAATCAGTGACGGCGCACGAAGTGGCGCACCAATGGTGGTACAACGTGGTCGGCAACGACCAGGTCAATGCGCCCTGGCTGGATGAGGCCCTGGCGCAATACAGCACCTACCTGTACTATCGCAGTGTCTACGGCGCGGCAGGCGGTGCGGGGTTTCTGGCTGCCATGGACGAGCGCTGGGCGCGCGTCGACTCCATCGAGCGGCCCATCGGCCTGCCGGTCAGCGCGTACCCGGAGGGCGAATACAGCGCCATCGTGTATGGCCGCGGGCCGCTCTTCTTCGTCGCGCTGGAGCAGGAAATCGGTGCAGCCCGGATGGCCGAGCTGCTGCGCCGGCACTACGCCGAGACGGTCTGGGGGATTGCGACGCCGGCCCAGTTCCGCGCGCTGGCGGAAGCTGTGGCCGGGCAAGATCTGGGGGCTCTGTTCAAGAAGTGGGTTGATCCATCATAAAAGAACTGTCAAGCTGCGCGACACCGCTTTCATCCAGCTTTCATCTGGCGGGGGTACGCTGGCGCCGAAGTACCCGAAAAAGGATCATACCCCCATGCCTGAACACACAGGTGCAGCCGGGCCGGAAACCCGCAAGGTGTTTGCTACCGCGTCTGCCCGATGGTATAATGAGCCGGAAATTGCGAATCGGGCGGTGAAACCAAACACCGCCATCGAGGAGAAACCCGGCGCCATGCGGATTCTGATCGTTGACGATGACCGGCCCAGCCTGAAGATGACAGCCTTTTTGCTGCGGGAAGAAGGCTATACGGTCTTTACGGCCGATAACGGCCGCGATGCCCTGCGTATGATCGACGAGAAAACGCCCGATCTGTTGGTCCTGGACGTGATGATGCCCGGGATGGATGGTTGGGAGGTCACTCGGCAACTGCGGCGCACCACCAATCTCCCCATCATCATCCTGTCGGCCAAGGGCGAGACCAGCGATCGGGTCTACGGCCTGGATCTCGGCGCTGACGACTATCTGGCCAAGCCGTTTGAACCTTCGGAGTTGTTAGCCCGCGTGCGGTCAGTGCTGCGCCGGGCCGAGGCGTTCACGTTCGGCGAGCCGCAATCGCAGCTTAACGTGGAAGGCTTCCGGCTGGATCCGGTCAACAACACCATCACCTTGCCGACCGGCCGCACCGCCGAGCTCACGCCGATCGAGTTTCGGCTGTTGCACTGCCTGGTGCGCAACAACGGCCGGGTGCTGACACACGAACAACTGCTGAGCACCGTTTGGGGCTACGACTACGACGGCTATTCCAATCAGGTCGCCGTTTACATCCGCAGGCTGCGCGCCAAACTCGAACCGGACGCCGATGAGCCGCGCCACATCTTGACCGTGCGAGGGCTGGGCTATAAGTTCGAAGCAGCCGGCGGGTGAGCTTGCAGAACATCCGGCGCAGGGGGGCGGCGTCACGCGAAGTGGATGGGGCGCTCGATCCCCCTGTTTTGATGTTCACCCCTCGAGGTGAAAGGCATGTCCGGAGATAATCGATCCACGGCGGCCGGGTCCGCCCTCGGTACGCGAGACGCGGGCGCGTGCCTTTCCGTCGCCGGTGTCCGGCGTTGGGTGCGGGCGCCTGGGTGGCTTCAGGGCGGGTTATTCGTCCTGGCTGCCCTGCTCTCCCTGCTGCTCATCGTCCCAGCGGCATACGCGGCGCTGCCTGATGGCCTGGCGCGCGCGGCGCAGACGCTGCGAGACATCCTGCCGCGCTCGCCTGCGGCGTTGCCAGATGCGGCCACCTGGAGCGGCCCTGCCCCGACCGGGTGGGTGACGGTGCGGCCGTTCACCAGCAGCGTCACCGCGCAGGCGCCGGCCGGCCTCGATCCCGCCACCGCGGCTTATGGCGCCAGCACCGACGCCGGCGCGACCTGGTCCGACTGGACCGCCGCCGGCCTCACCGTCAGCGGCGCCATCAGCACCACGCAGACGCTCACGGTTGCGGGCCTGAACCTCGGCGATGCAGCCAGCGCCAACCAGATCCGCTTCCGCATCCAGGAGGTCGGCGCCGCGCTGGAGGTCAGCCCGGCCTATACCCTGCGCATAGACACCGCGGCGCCGATTTCCGCGGTCACCCAGCCGGCCGACGGCGCGTTCCTGGCGGCTGCCCCCGCGCTCCAGGGCACGGCTGCGGATGGCGTCTCGGGCATGGCCGCGGTCAGCGTCAGCATCCGCAACGCGGCCACGGGGTTGTATTGGACCGGCGCCGCCTGGACTGACGGCGAGCAGTGGCTCGCCGCTGCCGGGACCGCGACCTGGAGCTATGCGGGGCCGCAGCCGGCCTGGGTCGATGCGACCGCGTACGCCATCCGCAGCCGGGCCAGCGATGTCGCCGGCAACCAGGAGACGCCCGGCTCCGGCGTCAGCTTCACCTTCGACGCGACGCCCCCGGCGGTGATGGTCACTGCGCCCAATGGGGGCGAGATTTGGGCCGGCGGACAGGCGCACACCCTGACGTGGACCGCGGCCGATGTCGTCGGCCTGGCAGCCAATCCGATCAAGCTCAGCGTCTCCTACGATGGCGGCGCTTCCTGGTCGGTAATCGCCGACGCCCAGCCGAACAGCGGCAGCTTCTCATGGACGCCACCCGCGGTGGACAACAGCCGCGTCCTGGTGCAGGTCGAGGCGACCGATCGGGCCGGGCAGCGCGGGGGCGACCGCAGCGATGCGGCCTTCACCCTGGACAGCACCCCGCCCGGCGCCCCGCAGAACCTCACGGCCACGCCCGTCGGCTGGACCAACGTCGCCAGCTTCGCCCTCACCTGGGCGAACCCGGCGGACCTGGCCCCCCTGGCCGGCGCCTGGTACAAGCTGGATACGCCGCCCACTGGCCCCGCCGATGGCATCTTCCGCGTTACCACCAACACCCTTGCCGGCGTGACACCCATCGGCGATGGCATCCACCCGGTCTATGTCTGGCTGCAGGATCAACTCGGCCGCGCCGATCATACGTCCGCCGCGGCCACCCTGCTGAACCTGGACACCGTTGCACCGCCGCCCCCGTTCGGATTGCAGGGGAACCCGGCGCGCACGTGGACCAATGTCAATAACTTCAGTGAGACGTGGTCGAATCCATCGGACTCTTCAGGAATCGTCGGCGTCTATTACCGGCTCGACGCGCCCGGTGCATCGCCGACCGATGGCATCCGCGTCAACAGCACCAACAGCCTGACGAACATCGTCGTGCCCAACGATGGGAAGCACGATTTGTACATCTGGTTGGTGGATGCCGCCGGCAACTTCAACCACCTCAACCGCAACGTCGACCCTCAGGTGTTCTGGTATGACGGCACCCCGCCCTCCAGCTCGGTGAGCCTGGCGCCGCTGCTGCCGGCGAACGGCTGGTACAGCACCACGGTCACTGCCTCCTTTGTGGGGCAGGATCCGACGGGCGGCGCAGGACTGGACGCGGTGTTCTCGCGCATCGACAGCGGTGAGTGGGTGTCGGCCGCGACGGCTGGGATCTCCACAGAGGGCCGGCATACGATCTCCTACTATGCGCGTGACCTGGCGGGCAACTATGAGGCGTTGAAAGAAGTCTCCCTGGCCTTGGATCTGACGCCGCCCACGGCGACCCTGGCCGCGGATCGCCTGCCGCAGGCCAGCGGCTGGTACACGGCGCCGGTTAACTTTACCTTCACTGTGGCTGATGCGCTGTCGGGCAGCCCCCAGGGCTACTACCGGCTGAACGGTCGCGCCTGGCAAACCGGCAGCCAGTTTCAGATCACAGCCGATGGCGTCTACCTGGTGGAGTATTTCGGCCAGGATGCGGCCGGCAATCGCACCGCGATCGGCGCGCAGCAGGTGCGGCTGGACGCGACCCCGCCGGCTACCGCTTACGTAATCGAAGGCAGCCAGGGGCAAGATGGCTGGTACACCTCGCCGCTGACGGTGAAACTGGTTGTCAACGATGCTACATCGGGCGCCGCGGCGACGTATTACCGCGTCAACAACGGCGCGTGGCAGACCGGGACCCAGTTCCAGCTTGCCAGCGACGGCACGTACACCATCGCCTTCTACTCGGTCGATGCCGCCGGCAACGTGGAGACCAGCTACCCCGTGCAAGTGAAGCTGGATTCGGCCGCGCCCGGCATGCCCACTGCGGTCGAAACCCTGCCGGGCGGCTGGAGCCGGGTTAACCGCTTCACGGTGCAGTGGGCCAATCCCACGGACCTCAGCGGCATCGTGGGCGCCTACTACCGCCTGGATCGCGAGCCGACCGGGGTGAACGACGGCACCCTTTCAACATCGACCAATCGGTTAGATGGCCTGACCGTACCTGAAGAAGGGGTTCATCGTTTATACATCTGGCTGCGGGACGGCGCCGGCAACGCCGATCACCGCAGCCGTGCGCTCGCGCCTCTGCTGCGCTACGATGCGACCCCACCGGTGACGACCGCCACGGTGCAAGGGCTGGCGGGAACCGAGGGCTGGTATCGCGGGCCAGTGAGCGTAACCCTGAGCGCCGCGGATGCCCATTCCGGGGTTGCGCTGCTGCGCTACCGGCTCAATGCAGGCGATTGGATCTCGACCTCCGCCCCCACGGTTGTCTTAGCAATCAACGAGCCTGAAAAGCACGTGCTTGAGTTCGCCAGCGAGGACGTCGCCGGCAATGCCGAGGCGCTCAAGCAGTTGACGCTGCGGCTCGACTTCACCCCGCCGGCCGCGCCCCAAGCTTTGCGCGCTGAACCCGCAGGTTGGCAGCATGCCAACAGCTTCCGCCTGATCTGGCGGGCGCCGTTGGATCAGTCCGGCATCGCGGGCGCGTATGTGCGGCTGAATGCGCCGCCCACGGGCCCGACCGACGGGACGTTCTACCCGGCGGTTGAGGTGTTGGAGGGCCTGACGCTCCCGGGCGAGGGCCGATACGGGGTCTATGTCTGGCTGCGGGATCGGGCCGGCAACGCTGACTACCGCACGGCGGTTGCGCTTGCCGATGCTCTATGGTACGATGCTTTGCCTCCCACCACGGTGATTGAGCAGACCGGCGTCGCCGGCTTGAACGGCTGGTACGTGGG